>DEUU01000134.1:0-5853 GCA_002362735.1 Dehalococcoidia bacterium UBA3254 | reverse complement strand
AAAATAACCCCGGATTGACGGACCGCGAATTGACGGACGCCATCCGGGGTCGGCGGGCTTCACCCCAATACATAAATCAGAGTTGCCACTATCTTGAATCAAACGGAACCATTATACGCAAGAAAAGGAAAGACGGACTGATCGGGAACTGGTTAAAAACACGCTTGAGAATAGATCGGCAGGCCTCTGACCTATCAGAAAAGAAAATCAAGCAAATATTGGAAAACTATCTCACTTCATGCGGATGGAATATCGAAGAAAACCTGGGGAATAACCGCGGACTGGACATTCAAGCCAGTTCAGGAAATAACAGGTGGATCATCGAAGTCAAAGGATCCGGAGATTATGACCTCGTACGGTTAAATTTATTTCATGCGGCTCTGGGAGAGATCATCCAGAGAATGGACGATCCACGCTACAAATACAGCATCGCCCTACCGGATATGGAGCTATTTCGCAGATTGTGGGAAAGACTTCCAGCTTTAGCGAAGAGCCGACTGGGAGTCACCGCTCTTTTTGTCAGCTTAACCGGCAATATAACCGAACTGGATTAGGGGTTCCTCCTCTATCAGTTTTTCTCTTTCGATTTTTCCGCATTTCATTAACAATTTAGTTCGATGTGTAAGACTCTGGCTCCATGTTCGTATATTTAATCAAAGAACCGTTTAGAGTAACTTTTGTGACTAATTTGATAAGGAACTTTGGAATCCAAAACGAAACCTGATTGAGATTTTTACGTTTAATATAAAGAAGATCTCATTTTTAAGCATAAGGAGGCTTACTTTGAAAAAGAAATGGTTGTCCACTATTGTTCTGGGAGTGATTTTGATTCTGGCGATTCCAGTTTTAACCGGCTGCAGCGTACCGACTGCGGCTCAAGGTGCATCAGCGGTCCAGGTCAGTCAACAACCGGAGGGAATCTGGGTCAGCGGCACCGGTGAGGTTTCTATAACCCCGGATATCGCCACACTCAATCTCGGCGTAGTAGCCCAGGAAGCCAACGTGGTTCAAGCCCTGTCTGCAGCCTCGGATACAATGGCTAAAGTGATGAAGGCTCTGAAGGATAGCGGGATAGACCTGAAGGACATTCAAACGGGACATTTCAGCATTAATCAAAGGACCCGCTGGGATGACTCCAAACAAACAGACTCCATCACTGGATACCAGGTTACCAATATGGTAACTGTCAAGATAAGAGCTACAGACAAAGTAGGGGATATCATTGACTCGGTAGTCAAGGCGGGAGGTGATCTCATCAGGATCAACGGAATCAATTTCACCGTGGAGGACCCTGCCAGGTATTACCAGGATGCAAGGGGGAAAGCGATGGCAGCGGCTAAAAGCAAAGCGGAAGAGCTAGCCAGGCTGGCCGGACTCAATTTAGGGAAGCCGACCTATATTGTGGAAAATGCTCAATATACACCCAGCTATGGCAGTTATGCCAACTTCTCAATGGCTGTCCCGGCTCCAACGATTGCAGCGGCATCACCCATCAGTCCAGGTGAAACCAGGATTACACTCAATATACAGGTTGCCTACAGCACAACTCAATAAAATTTTTTTGTTAAAAAATAAAATTAAGGATGAAGCCAGAAGGACGTGAAGCGATCTATTTGTCCTTCTGGCTTCGTATTTTCTTTTGTAATCTGTTTGTAATAATTAAGCTATATACTATCAATGTAACATATTGTCAGGAGGCCAACTGTGGTAAATGGGGCAGACACTGCCTGGATGCTGATTTCAACAGCTCTGGTAATGCTAATGACCCCCGGTCTAGCTCTCTTTTACGGGGGTATGGTCAGGAGTAAAAACGTTCTTTCCACGATCATGATGAGCTTCATGTCCCTCGGAGTGATTGGTATCCTCTGGGCTCTTTACGGTTATAGTCTCTCTTTCGGTACAGATTTTGGCGGCATCATCGGAGGGTTTGATTACGTAGGTTTAAGAAATGTTGGTCAGGCTCCCTCCGCCGTGTACGCCACAACCGTTCCGCACCTGGCCTTTATGGCTTTCCAGATGATGTTCGCGGTTATAACCGTCGGTCTCATCACGGGAGCGGTAGTAGAAAGAGTTAAATTTAGCGCCATTGTCGTTTTTGCGGTGGTCTGGTTTACCCTGGTCTACTGTCCGATCGCTCATTGGGTATGGGGGGGAGGCTGGCTGGCCAAATTGGGCGCTCTTGATTTTGCCGGCGGCCTGGTAGTCCACATCTCTGCCGGCGTTTCTGCTTTCGCCATGGCTTTCCTGCTGGGGCCCAGAAAAGGTTATTACGATGGGGCACCTATGTCAGCCCATAACGTGCCATTAGTGGTCATCGGCGCAGGTCTATTATGGTTTGGATGGTTCGGCTTCAATGCCGGGAGCGCACTGACTTCCGGCGGCCTGGCAACCAGCGCTTTTGTAACCACGAATATGTCAGCCGCGGCTGGGGCTTTTACATGGATGATACTCAGCTGGTATTTCCGCCGGCCTACAGTAACCGGGATTGTGACCGGGGCCGTCGCCGGTCTGGGAGCCGTAACTCCGGCCTCCGGATTTATCTCTCCGATGATGGGGATTCCCATTGGTATCGTAGCCGCTGTGATCGCTTATTATTGCATCCAGTTCCGTATGAGGAAAAAAATCGATGAATCCCTGGATGTCTGGGCAGTTCACGGAATGGGGGGTACGTGGGGAACACTGGCAACCGGTCTTTTTGCTTCAGTGGCAGTGAATGCCAGCGGAGCTAACGGTCTGGCATACGGAAATTTCAAACCTTTTTTGATTCAACTAGCCGCCGTCGTTACCATCTGGGTTTTTGCTTTCGGGATGACCTGGATTATTGGTAAAATTATAGATGTAACCATGGGATTAAGAGTAAACGATACTGAAGAAACGGTAGGTCTGGACATTTCACAGCACGGTGAGAGAGCCTACGGAGAAGAGTAAAACGTAACATAGAATTAACGTTAAATTAATATATTTGTAACAAAAACCCTTTACGCTAATAACAAGAAGGGGAAAAAGCTAGCCGCCCCAAGAAAAATAAATAAATGCAGGAGGATTTTTTCGTGGACAAGAAAGGTAAACTAGAAGGGAAAGAATATGTTCTTAAGATGGCGCGGGAACACAACGTTAAATTTGTAGAGTTGTGGTTTACCGATATCCTGGGAAATCTTAAGAGCTATGCCATCCCGGTTTCCGAGTTGGAAGGAGCTATCGACAACGGTTTAGGGTTTGATGGTTCATCTATTGAAGGGTATGCCCGCATCGATGAGAGTGATATGATGTCTGTACCGGATCTGGACACTTTTCAACTCTTACCCTGGAAAGTCAGGGAAGATGTCCCGCTGGCCAGAATGTTTTGCGATATCCGGCAACCGAGTGGAGAGCCGTTCGCCGGCGATCCCAGATATGTATTAAAGAAAAATCTGAAAAAAGCTTCCGATATGGGCTTTACCTACTATGTAGGACCTGAATTGGAGTATTTTTATTTCAAGAGTGATAAGGGCACCGAAGGACTGGATGAAGGCGGCTACTATGATATGACTCTGCGCGATGCCGCCTCTGAGTTAAGAAATGAGACCGTGCTGGCCCTTGAAGAGATGGGAATCGGCGTGGATAAGTCACATCATGAGGTTGCCATCAGCCAGCATGAAATCGATATGAGATATACCGATGCTCTCACCATGGCGGATCAGGTTATGACATACCGTCTGGTGGTTAAAGAGATCGCTGCCCGTCACGGTTGGTACGCCACGTTCATGCCTAAACCCATTTTCGGGATTAACGGCAGCGGTATGCATGTCCATCAATCTCTATTCAAAAACGGGAAAAATGCTTTCTTCGCCAAGGACGGTATTTTCTCCTTGTCCAAGACCGCCCAGAGTTATGTTGCCGGCCTCTTGAAGTATGCGCCGGAATTCACGGCTGTAACCAATCAATGGGTCAACTCTTATAAGCGTCTGGTCCCCGGTTACGAGGCTCCGGTTTATTTATCCTGGGCAGTGAGGAACCGCTCTGACCTGGTCAGAGTCCCGGGATATGAACCTGGAAAGGAAAGCGCCACTCGCTTCGAAATCCGTTCTCCGGATCCGGCTTGCAATCCTTACCTGTGTTTCAGCGTCCTGCTGGCTGCCGGACTCAAGGGTATTGAAGAAGGACTCGAACCGCCGAAACCGGCTGAAGGTAACGTTTATCATATGACCAACGAACATAGAAAGAAGCTGGGAATCGGCACTTTACCAGCCAGCCTCTATGAAGCCACTCTTTTAATGGAGAAGAGCAAGCTGGTTAAAGAAGCTCTTGGAGAACATACCTTCGAAGCTTTCCTCGAGAATAAAAAGCATGAATGGGATAAGTTCCGCACTAAAGTTACCGATTTCGAAATTCAAGAATACTTGCCCATTCTCTAAATTCGGGTTAGCTCCTCCTGGGGCGGGGGACTAGCTATAGCGAGCTACGGAGTCTGCACTCTGTAGCTCGTTTTTTTCTGTTTAAATGGTAAAGAAAAATGTTATGATAGTCTTGAACTTTCTTGAAAGGAAGACCATGAAAATTGGAGTGCTAGCTATCCAGGGAGCCTTTATCGAACATAATCTGGTCCTCAGTCGGTTGGGCGTTGAGGCAAAAGAAGTACGCTTAGCCCGGGACCTCAGAGGACTGGAAGGCCTGATTATACCCGGCGGAGAGAGTACTACCATCCTGAAACTCATGCATGACTTTGCCATCTTCCAACCGCTAAAAGAGATGATACAAGATGGATTTCCTGTCCTGGGGACCTGTGCAGGTATGATTTGTCTGGCCAGGAAAGTCTCAAATTCCCAGGAATCTTACCTCGAACCTCTGGAAGTCATGGATATTGAAGTAAAAAGAAACGCTTTCGGTCGACAGGTAGATAGTTTTGAAACCGATCTTGAAATCCCGGCGCTGGGGAGTCCGCTTTATCATGCGGTATTTATACGGGCGCCGCAGGTAGAAAAGGTGGGGCCAGAAGTGGATCCTGTCGCAAAATTGCCGAATGGAGTTATCGTCGCCGCTCGGCAACAGAATATGCTGGTTAGCTCTTTCCATCCTGAGTTGACAGATGACCTCCGATTTCATCAGTACTTTTTGAAAATGGTCTCCGAAGTAAAGCCAGGAGGATAAAGCAATGTCAATGAATTATTTTAGAGAAGAACGTGACTCTAGATCCGTGCAGGGCGCCGGATCAGACACCGAACGCAAAGTAGTTTCAATTTTAAAGGTTTTAAGTGAATCTTCAGAACCACTCGGATCAATCACCATTGCCCGTGAGCTTGAGCGATACGGAATCTTTTTAAGTGAAAGGGCTGTGCGCTATCATTTGAGAATCACGGATGAGCGAGGCTATACCCAGGCGATGGGCCGTGACGGAAGGATGCTCACTCCCAGGGGAGTCGAAGAGCTCAGAATGGCCCTGGCGCCGGACCAGGTGGGTTTTATTCTTGATAAACTCGAACTACTGGCATTCCGGACCACTTTCGACCCCGTCACAAAAAATGGTCTGGTCCCCATCAATACTTCATTATTCGATGTTGGTCAGTTTAAACAAGCCCTGGATGTAATGAAGGACGTTTTTAAAGCACAATTGGCGGTCAGCCTCCTGGTAGCTACGGCTCAGGCTGGAGAAAAAATCGGTTCAGTAATCATTCCCGCTGGCAAGGTCGGTTTGGCGACAATGTGCAGCGTAGTAGTCAACGGAGTACTGCTCAAATCTGGAATCCCGATTGAGTCCAGGTTTGGCGGTGTACTGGAAATCCGCGATGATAAGCCCCGCCGCTTCGTTGCCCTGATTAACTATGCGGGAACGTCTCTGGATCCTTCTGAACAGTATATCCGGGCGACAATGAAGAA
>DEUU01000125.1:1872-5054 GCA_002362735.1 Dehalococcoidia bacterium UBA3254 | reverse complement strand
GATTTAAAATGACGAACGGTACGTCTTTTTTTCACCAGGTCCAAAAGGCAGCCGTACTCGTTGAGATTTTCCATTAAACGCCTCCCGATTGATTGCATCTCGATTGATGAACCAATTATAACACCCAGCCGGGAAGTTTCCACTCGAAGGACGTTATTTGTCAAACGTTCCCATGACTGGTAAAATCAAAAACAACTAATGAATATTGCGGAAAAAATCGCTTACCCGATTGCCTGGTATANNTTTACACAATGATCTTGACGTTACCCAGATGGAACCGCATTACTGTCATGCTGGAGCGTAGCAATGTCATCCCCGGACCCTTTCTTGACCGGGGAGAAGCATCCGGAGGCTGGGATAATCAGCTTTCCTGTTTTTAATAATTGCGCGTTTCGCAGGAAGCTTCTCGCAGGAGTCATTTGTCAAACGTTCGAATGACTGGTACAATCAAAAACAAACTAATGAATATTACGGAAAATATCGCTTACCCGATTGCCTGGTATATCGTCTTCATCATTTCGGTGACGATTCATGAAGCCGCCCATGCTTTAGCCGCCAAACGCGGCGGAGACCTGACAGCCTATGCCGGAGGACAGGTCTCGTTGAACCCGCTGCCGCATATGAAACGAGAGCCTTGGGGGATGATCATATTTCCACTCATTTCAACCTTCATCATAGGTTGGCCCTTCGGATACGCCAGCACTCCCTACGATCCGGAATGGGCTTATCGAAATCCCCGTAAATCATCGTTGATGGGACTGGCCGGACCGGCGGCGAACCTGCTGCTCATCCTGATCTGTGTTCTGGTTATCAAGCTGGGTATCATCTCCGGGATTTTCTGGGAGCCTTATTCGGTAGGATTCCTCCATGTTGTCGATTCAACCGGTGGAGCGGACGAATCCGCTTTGACCTTATTTATCAGTATGCTGTTTTCTATGAACTTAATCTTGCTGGTTTTGAATCTGATCCCCTTTCCGCCGCTGGACGGCAGTAATCTCATTACCCTCTTTTTAAATGATAACTCGGCCAGAAAATTCCGGTCTGTAACCCATAACTGGATTTTCGGTCTGGTCGGCTTGCTTCTGGCCTGGCAGGCTTTTACCCCGCTCTTCCGCCTGATTTTCCCCGGCGTGATGAATGTGATCTATCCAGGCTCCGGATTCCACTATTAAGTCAAAAGGGTCATTTACGACTCAATTCTTCCGGGCAAATCCCCGGATTTTATTTATAGCCGATTCTGCAAAATACCCGGCAATCTAATGAACGGATGAACTCATGCATCACATACAAAAATCCGAGTGGAGATGAGGCAAAATTTCATACTCAATACCCCTGAAAATCCCTGAAAAAGAGTTGATAAGATAGCTTCGACCTTGGTGGCGATAACAGGCCTGAATTCACCCGTATTTAACCCCTGATTTTCAACCTGCGCCAGATGAATAACGCTGTCAGCACAGCCACGATCACGGCTAACGCAATAGCTGCTGGTTTTAACAATCTCTGCCATAATGGAGGCTCAGTAAAAGGGATAAGCTGTTTTGGCGGAGCAGAAATATCAGCTACTCCCTCTGACGCAAGATAAGTCGGCTGCGGTTTCAGATTGAAAATAATGGTCCTGCCGGTTGGGTTAACCATCATGGCATTGTACACATTAAAAGCAAATCCCCGAGGTTCCCGAACATACTGGCCGAGAGCTTCCAGCAATAAAAGGTAATGACCGTCTCCCAGAACAGGAGCAATGACTTCCCGAATGCTCGCTCCGGTCCCCAGGACCTGCCGGGTAAAGACGGGATATTCTATCTCCAATTTTAATTCCGGACCGATCGCCAGAGCAGCGGCTTCTCCCTGCGCCAGACCATTAATAGTAACAGCCATCTGAATGGGGACCGGCGCCGCTTCAGCCAGGGAGACCTGTGGCGGCATCAACCAGTTAGAGGTGGTAAGAGTAATTATCACCACCACCAGTGCGAAGATACCTTTGATTTTCAATTTTATCCGCCTTCGAGAAGTATATTTATATTTTTGTTGATTTTGATTAAAGCTTACACAGGACCCGAAGTCAAACCCATGCGCTTATTATAACGTCATTTCCCATAAAAGGATGGTATGTTAGCTTTTCAAATAATATGCCACTTTCACGATATGTAGTCCTGCATTCTTTTAAGAGCTATTTGATTATCTCCTTCCGGATTTTTACTACCCAGGCTAAAAAATGTCGCTTACGCTGGCCGTGGGAGTCTACAGGCAGTGACGATTGCAACTGCACTGGATGAGGGCTATCCTAAAAGAAAGGACGGGAAACTAACACTATCGACCCTGCTGCGTTGTTATATAATGAACACATATTACTAAAACGGAAGAAGCAATTTGAAAAGAAAGTTCTTAGCCTTTGGAATGGTGATTCTAAGCATGGGTGTCTTGCTTGTGGGAGCTTGCAGTGGAGCCGCAACCCCAACAGGCCAGCAACCTGTTGAAGTCGTGTCCGTATCAGGCCCTCTTCCCCCGATCAACCCTGGCGGGCCGCCAGTCGAAGTCACTCTTAAGAATGTATCCAGTGAACCCATTATTTCTCTGACTGCCAGTCTTGGAATAACCAGAGCGGGCCCGTCCAATACTCCCTTTATCTTCAACTTTGATGTTACCGCTTCAAATCCGCTCTTGCCATCTTTAAACATTAGCAGCAGACTCACTCTCATCGGTGGAAGTTTCTCAGATAATGTTTCCTATCCCCTTAAGATAGAAGGAAAACTGAAAAGCGGAGCGACATTTGTATACACAACGCAGATACAAATTGAATCGCCCTCGGGACAAAACCCTGATCCCTGGCCTGGCGTGTCGGTTTATAGAGACTCAAATAACCCGATAAAGACCCGATTAAACGAAACCTTCTCGATTGTGGTTCCACCTGCCCCTCTTTTTGGCTGGGGGTGGCAAAACAAAGATTTGAGTGCATTTTCATTATTGGAAACCAAAACTATTCCGGGGTCCAGCAATGAACCTAATCCATACGGACCTAATGCGTTTCTTTTTAAGGCACTTGAGACAGGCACATTCCAGATTACATTATATGTACCCAGCAAGCCTCCTCAACAAATGGAGTCGTTCGATATAGTTGTGAATCCTTAAGCTGGCTCACTCATTCCCATTTTAACATTATCGGCAAAGACAACCCCGCCGCTTAC
>DEUU01000125.1:0-1685 GCA_002362735.1 Dehalococcoidia bacterium UBA3254 | reverse complement strand
ATATAGTTGTGAATCCTTAAAAAGATATGCCATCAATTGACGCAAGCACCATTGAACTATCGTCCTCATAGCAGTATGGTTGAAACAAAAGGCGAATCCTGCCTTTGTTGTTAGTATCCTTGAACTCATCGGTCTCGTATTACACAGAGGCAGGGGTAGTAAAACAAAAAGGCCGCTCTTTAAAGCGNNATGCGGGATGTGCCACAGGGTGAGCGATTTCGAGCCTTGCGACTTAATGTTTAGCTTTACAATCAGGTACTAATTTGGCTTCCGCAAGCTTAAGATAAGCAAAGTACTCACTATCCGCCGCTTCGATAAAGACCATATCGAACGGTCCCGGAATTGCCGGTATAACATCCAGGGTGTTACCGGTGACCACAATAATATTTTTCTGCAGCCCGGCTTTACGAATATTCTCCCGTGCTTTCACCGCTGAGGCAGGATTGATCTCTACCGTGATAAACTCACCAGCGGGGTCCATATTTTTAGCTATTAAGATAGCTGAGTACCCTATCAGCGTACCGATCTCCAGCACACGCTTCACCCAGTGTTTTATGACGGTATCCGCCAGATATTTACCCTTTACCGGACCTATAATCGGTAAAAAGGACTTTTTGGTAAGTGCCTCTATTTCCGCCAGCACCCTGTCCGCTCCTGTTGTTGTTTTCATTCCCGCCGCCCTCCATTTACAGACTCTACATTCAACGTAATATCTCATTATGTCAGATAGCTATTGGTAAAAATACGCCTTTCAAAGAACCCCCTCACCCTAACCCTCTCCCGCGGAGGGGAGAGGGGACTATCATCCGGGAACCTTTTCGTGAAGGGAAGTGGGACTATCAATATTTGTGTATTATTATTTATGAGAGATACCCATTTGAAATAGGAAAGAGCCTGTAATTATTTATAATACTCATTTCCAGCTTCAAACTTAAAGCAGTGTTGGACACCGTCTGCCTGCGAAGTTTAAAATGAGTAAGTTTGAACGTTCGAGGAGCTATATATGAAAGCAGTTATTCTGGTCGGCGGACAGGGCACCAGGCTGCTGCCGTTGACCTGTAAAACCCCCAAGGCGATGGTGCCTATCCTGAACCGGCCGTTCTTAGAGCACCAACTGCTGCACCTGAAAAAACATGGCGTCGATGAGGTTATCCTGGCGATGGGTTATCTGCCCGATCCCATCCAGAAAGGACTGGGCGACGGTTCCAGCCTGGGAATCCGCTTGATTTATTCAGTGGAACCGTCAGCTATGGGCACGGCCGGAGCAGTCAAATACGCGGCGAAATACCTGGAAGACGGGCCTTTCTTTGTCTTTAACGGCGATGTTATTACCGAGATCGATTTAACAGCGATGATGCTGCGTCACCGTGAGAACGGACCGAAAGCCTCGCTGGCACTGACACCGGTTGACAACCCTTCAAGATTCGGTGTCGTAGAAACAGATGAACGGGGCAATGTTCGCCGTTTCATTGAAAAACCGCCTCCCGGTACCGAGACCACCAATATGATAAATGCCGGTATCTATATACTGGAGCCGGACGTCTTAAACTATATGCCGGAAAATGCCTTCTGCATGTTTGAGAACTCCGTTTTCCCGCAGCTACTGAAAGAAGGCAAGCCGGTGCTGGCCTATCCATCAAATGCTTACTGGATCGATATCGGGACTCCCGCCACATATCTCAAGG
>DEUU01000256.1 GCA_002362735.1 Dehalococcoidia bacterium UBA3254 | reverse complement strand
AGAAATGGGGCTGGGAATATGCCGCCCTGACTGGTACCATTGCTACCTATATGGTAAAAGGCGCCATCCGGGACCTGGGAAAGGCCTTGAGCCTGCCGGATGAAGAGGTCGACCAGCTTTCCAGGCAGGCAGACTGGGGCAGCGCGAAAGGCCTGGAAGCGCAGATGCAGAAAATGCCCCATTTCCAGTCCAAGATTGAAGCCCCGATCTGGCGCGACCTGATACGGCTGGCCAGGGAACTGGATGGTTTCCCAAAATACATGGGCCAGCATCCCGGTGGGATGATTTTATCTTCCACTCCTTTGATAGATATCGTGCCGGTGCAAAGGGGTGCCATTGAAGGGCGTTATGTCTGCCAGTGGGACAAGGATAGCATCGACGATGCCGGGTTCGTCAAAATCGACTTCCTGTCCCTGGGCGCTCTTTCTCAGCTCCAGGAGGCTATCGAGCTGATCAAATCCCGCACCGGAAAGAGAATCGATATCTCGCGCATCGACTTCGAGGATGAAGCGGTCTATGACACGCTCTGCCAGGGGGATACCATCGGCATCTTTCAGGTGGAATCAGCGGCCCAGATACAGACCATTACCCGGCTCCGACCGCGAAACCTGCTGGATATGGCTCATGAAGTGGGAGCGGTAAGGCCGGGAGTAGGCGTCAATCACGGGGTGCAGGAGTACCTGGCCCGGCGCCTTGGTTACAAGCCGGTGGTCTATGACCATCCCCTGGAAAAGCGCGCCCTGGAACGGACCCTGGGAGTGGTCCTGTTCCAGGACCAGGTTAATCAACTGGCGATCGATGTGGCAGGTTTTGCTCCGAGTGAGGCCGACCGTCTGCGGCGGTCCTTCGGCCGCCGGCATAATGAGGAGCTTATCAGGCAGTACTGGCAGAAGTTCCTGGAAGGGGCTAAAAACCGGGGCGTCGGTGAAGCGGCGGCGGAGATTGTCTTCAAAAAATTCAACGGTCTGTACATGTTCCCCGAGTCGCACGCCTTCGCTTTCGGCGTGACGGCTTACCAGGCTTCCTGGCTGAAATATCATTATCCCCTGGAGTTCTTTGTGGGTATCTTCAATCAGCAGCCGATGGGATTCTATAATCTGGAAACTCTGAAGGAGGATGCCCGGAGACACGGGGTCAGGGTTTTGAATCCGGATATCAACCGGAGCCAGTCTAATTGTACGATAGAGGAAGGTGCTCTCCGCCTGGGATTTCTGCAAGTCCTGGGGCTGGGGGAAGCCGCTGCCAAAGCAATTGAAAAAGGGAGGCAGAGGAGAGGAGCTTTCCGCAGTATCGGTGACTTTTTGGAGCATACGGGCGTGCTGGAAGAGGTCGCTTTGAATCTGGCCAGCGCCGGCGCTTTCGATGGTCTGGAGTTGAACCGGAGACAGGTGAAATGGGAGATCGGTCTCCGGTACCGGCCGGTAAATACTCAATTGTTTCTACCATTACCGGTACAGCAGGACCTGGTGGCGCTGGACGCTCCCAGCGAATGGGAACGAATGAAAGATGAATACAGCGTTCTTAGCCTCTTCCCCGCCGGACATATCATGGCCAAGCTGCGGCCCCGGTTCAACATCTCAGGAATGTGCTGCAGTAAGGACATACCCGCGATGAGAGACGGGACCGAGGTGGTGACGGTAGGAATGGTGATTCGCCGGCAGCGGCCGCAGGGTAAAGTGGTCTTTATTACTCTGGAAGACGAATTCGGGCATATCCCGCTGATGGTCTTTCCTCAGGTATACGAACGCCAGGAACATAAGTTCAAATCGCCTTTCCTGCTTATCAAGGGGAAAATGTGCCGCCGCCAGGGGACCCATAATGTCATCGTGGAGCAGGTGAAACCTTTCAACGCCCTGGAAAAAACCCTTCAATCCAAGGACTGGAGATAGAAATTAGATGGAGGTTGCGAGATAACGGCTGATGATCTTTTTGGCCAGAGAATCCGGATTACCTTTAAGTACCTGATTGCAGGCAGTATCTTCCAATCCGGCGCCTCGAGCAACGGCACTGGCAAAAGCATCAGTCAATAAATCACCATCGGTATGAGCATCCGAATCTACCAGAAGCCGGACGCCGGCTTTCAAAGCCAGTTTAGCTACGTGTCCATTGGTCAGGGAATGGCCTTTCCGGGCGCTGATTTCGAGGAAGATATTCTTTTCTGCGGCCAGTTTGGCTTCTTCCGGAGTGAGGAGTCCGGGGTGGGCGAGAATGTCGACATGGGGGCTGTTCAGAGCTGCCAGATTGGTGCCCTTCTCTACCGGTTCCACGATTGTTTCTCCGTGGACCACCACGATCCAGGCTCCCAGGTCTTTGGCTTTTTTGGCCGTTTCCGCGATTGCTTGCGCAGGGACGTGGGTCAACTCGATACCCGGAATCGCCAGAATTTTCCAGTAATTGCGCGCCATGGAGCAGACCTGAATTATTTCCGGAATAATACGCTGCATATCACCTACCGCAGCATGGTCGGTCAAAGCGATCGTAGAATAACCGTTGACTACTGCCCGCCTGACCATTTCAATCGGTGAAAGATCGCCGTCACTCAAAGAAGTATGAGTATGAAAATCATATACCATCTCGACACCACCTTACGGATTGAGGATAGCATATCCCGGGATAAAGAGGCAAGGATTGAAGATCATTGCTCGCAGTATTTCTGAAGGAAAATCTTTTCGGGATGCCACAGCCTGGTTTCCGAATCATATTTTATAATGCTCAGGAAACTTCCATCTTGAGTGTAGACCCGGATGAGTTTTTCCTTCATTTCTGGAACGGCGGCGGATTCAACTCCGGTTTCGAGAGGTATTGAAGCACCATGAATCAGTGAACACTGCTGCTCCCGGCTTGCGATGATAGCCCGAAAATTCAAGAGTATAAAATCGACCGGATACAGAAATTTCTGGCCGTATCCCTGGCTGAAGACCTCTTCAATCTGCGGTAAAGTTAGTGCGTCTTCAAGAGTAAAAGGACCTACTCTTAACCGGACCAGGCTTTTCATATTGGCCCCGCACCCGAGCGTCTCACCCAGGTCATACGCCAGAGAACGGATATAGGTACCCTTTCCGCAGACGGCATCCAGGGTGACTACGGGTGGGCTCCAGTTAATAATTTCCAGACTATAGATATGCGCCGGTCGGCTCTTCCTTTCCACTTCCACGCCTGAACGGGCGAGCTTGTAAAGAGGCTTACCTTGATGTTTGACAGCACTGTACATCGGAGGGGTCTGCCAGATGGAACCCCTAAAATTTTTGAGACCAGCCTCTATGGTTTCCCGGTTCAGGCCGGAGGCGTCTCCGGTGCGGACTACTATCCCGGTGGAATCATAAGTATCCGTGGTCTTGCCAAATTCCACCTCCGCCCGGTAGGTTTTGGTGGCGTCGAATAGATACTCGATGACCCGGGTGGACTGTCCTAAGCAGACGGGAAGAACGCCGGTTGCCAACGGGTCTAAGGTCCCGGCGTGACCGGCATGGCGCTCACCGGTATAACGCTTTACGCGGGAGACAACAGAAAATGAGGTCATACCCGGAGGTTTGTTGATGTTTAGAATTCCGTCCATAGAGATAGCTTCCAGATTAAAAATCACAGACAAGGAACGTAATAAGTAGAGATTTGGAGATTGCTATTTTGGATTAATCCCTTTTTCCTTCTCGGGCTGTTCCCCCAGGACTTTATCCATATACTCGAGGAGGTTCGCGCCGCGTTCTATAGAAGTATCCCAAACATAGTGCAGTTCCGGTACCCTTCTCATTTTCAGATGTTTCGCCAGTTCGCTGCGGAAGAAACCGGAGGAATGCTGCAAAGCGTCCAGGATCTTTTTTTTCTGTTCTTCGTCGCAAACGCAGCTGACCAGAATCTTGGCGTGACGCAAATCAGGAGTGGTTTGTACTGCATTTATGGAGATGTAGCCGCTGAGACGGGGATCTTTAGTCCCCCGGAGCAGTAAATTACTGATTTCCGAGCGAATGAGTTCGTTAACTCGTTCGATACGATGAGTTTGAGGCATCAGGTTTGCTGCTTTTTCTGATAGAATTCAAGATAGTCGCCGGGTTGAAAATCGTTAAAATCTTTAAGTCCGATACCGCATTCAAAACCTGTCGCTACTTCTTTAACATCATCTTTAAAACGGCGCATACTGGAAACTCCGGTATCGGCCAGAACTTTACTCTTGCGAATGACTCTCACCGGGGAGTTGCGGCTGATTCTGCCTTCAATAACATAGCAACCAGCGACTTTGGTGCCTTTCCCGGCCGGAAAGACCTGACGGATTTCCGCTCGCCCTTCGATTACTTCGACGATGGTTGGTTCGAGCATACCCTTAAGAGCTTTTTCCACATCATCGATCAAAGCATAGATAATATTATACGTCCGAATGTCTACGCCCTTGACATCTGCCAGGCGGCGTGCTCCGATATCTACGTTAGTGCTGAAGCCGATGATCAGACCTTCCGAAGCCAGAGCCAGCATGACATCACCTTCAGTGATATTACCGGTAGAACTGTGGATGATTCTAACCTGTACTTCGGCAGTCCCCAGGCGCTCCAGGGAGTTTTTAATGGGCTCAATGCTTCCCTGTACATCAGTCTTTAAAATAATATTAAGCTCTTTAACCTTGCCGGCTGTAATCTCATCAAAGAAGGTATCCAGCCGCAAGCCTTTGACTTCCGGTTGTTTTTGCTGCAGTTGGCGTTTTTGCACAATAGCGCGCGCTTGAGCTTCATCCGATACCGCCGATAAAGCATCTCCCACCTGCGGCACCTCGCTCAAACCCAGAATTTCCACCGGGGTGGAGGGCTCAGCCTTATGGATCTGTTTTCCCTTATCGTTGAACATGGCTTTGACTTTGCCCAGGGTATTCCCGACCACAATAATGTCGTTCTGTTTTAAAGTCCCGTTTTGCACCAGGACGGTGGCCAGAGGGCCTCGGCTTTTGTCCATTTCAGCTTCAATGACTACACCGGCTGCCGGTTTGGAGGGATTGGCTTTCAGGTCTTCCATTTCGGCTAGCAGCAGTATATTTTCCAAAAGGTCGGAAATGCCTTTCTTTTCCTTGGCAGAGACCGGGACTGCAATTGCTTCGCCTCCCCACTCCTCTACCATCAGACCGTTGGTTGCCAGTTGCTGTTTGACCAGGTCAGGGTTGGCTTCCGGTTTATCAATCTTATTGATAGCTACCAGAATGGGTACTCCCGCGGCCTTGGCGTGGTTCATGGCTTCAATAGTCTGCGGCATGACGCCGTCATCCGCCGCCACGACGAGTACAGCGACATCGGTAACCTGAGCTCCTCGAGCACGCATAGCGGTAAAGGCTTCATGTCCGGGGGTATCCAGGAAGGTCACTTTCTTACCGTCTACCTCAACCTGATATGCACCTATATGCTGGGTTATACCACCGGCTTCGGAAGCCATAACATTCGTTTGGCGGATGGCATCCAGAAGTCGGGTCTTACCATGGTCTACATGTCCCATAATGGTGACTACCGGAGGACGGGGCTGGAGGTCACTGCCTTTTTCTTCCTTGACCTGTTTCTTAATCTTACCGGCAGCGCTGGCTGCGGTTTTAGCTTTAGCCTTGGGCTTGACCTCATAACCGTAGCCGCTGGCGACCATCATTGCCACATCGTAATTAATGATCTGATTGATATTTGCCATGATGCCGTTCCGCATCAGTTGCTTGATTACATCTATTGAGGATATATGTAAAACGTCCGCCAGATCCTTGACGCTCAAGGAGGCAGGCAGCTCAATTAACGGAGCCTTTGGAGTAGTGGAACGCTCACTCACTTTAACATCACCCGGTTTCCCAACGTTGGCCACTAATTAAACTCCTTCTTTATCCTGTAGTAGTATTATTCAATGCTTTTGCATAATTTACAAGTAGCTCTTTGTTTTCCGGATTAATCCGGGTCTTCAACGCATACTCCAACTTGCCCGCATTTAGGGCGCTCTCCCAGCAAGACCATGTCCGGCATAAATAAGCCCCTCGTCCGGACTTTTTACCCGTAGTATCCACTTCCACCCCGGTCTCGGGAGCACATACTAGACGGACCAGCTCTCTTTTGATCCCGGGCTTGCGGCAAGCTACGCAGGTCCTTTGAGGTATATGTTTCACATCAGGTTTTTTTTTATTAATCATCCGCCTCTTGAGGATTAGGAACATTACTCTTGCTGTGCGCAAACTTCTTCTTTTTCTTGCGCGGTTTATCTTCCGCCCGGCCGGGTCTATTAGCGAAAATATCCTCCGCAAACCGGATCTGGGATTTTCCACCATCTCGCGGCTGGATGATACGGCGTGGAATAAAAGTACTGCTAAGTACCGTTTCCGCTTCTTCCTTAGATTCTACTGCTTCGGGTTCAGCCGGTTTAGCTTCAGCAGCAAGCTCCTCAGTCAACTCTTCTTCAGACGTTACTGGCTGTTCTTCAGCTACTTCAGCCACGGGTTGAACGACTTTTTCTGTGCTGGCAACAACCGCTAGTTCAGCTTCAGCAACGACAGGAGTTGTAGCAGGTTCAACAACGACCTCTTCGGCTTTCTCTTCAACCGGAGGCGGCATTTTAGCCAGTTTTTCGGCTTCAGCCGCCGAGGCGCTCTTAATATCTATTCTCCATCCCGTTAATTTGGCTGCTAATCTGGCATTCTGACCGTCTTTTCCGATGGCTAAAGAAAGATGCTTGTC
>DEUU01000205.1 GCA_002362735.1 Dehalococcoidia bacterium UBA3254 | reverse complement strand
AAAAAACCAGCATAACTAAAGATATTTTCTTCGCCGGTTTCCTTTCCCACTTGAGATAAAATATTCCGGATTGTACTGAAATGTTGACCCGCCAGTATTTCAGTTGGGGCCATCATTGCTCCTTGATATCCGCTCGCTACCGCTGAAATCAGGGCTGCTGTTGCTACCACGGTTTTACCACTTCCTACCTCTCCCTGCAGCAGACGAGACATCGGCTTTGGCTTTTGCAGATCTTGGAATATTTCTTCCAGTACCCGGCTTTGAGCCTTTGTTAATTTATAGGGTAGAGAAAGGAAAAAAGTGTTTAGCTCCGGTTGAGAAACATTGAGCGGAATACCAGGTTGGCTCTCCTGCCAGTTATGTTTCTTCTTCAAAACTCCTAATTGAAGTAAAAAAAGCTCATCGAAAGCCAGTCTTCGTCTGGCTTCTTGCTTATCATTCTCTTCCTGGGGATAGTGGGCTTGCCGAATCGCTTCTCCGAGGTCTAACATCTTAAGACGGTTTTTCATTATTGGTGGTAAAAAGTCATCTAACTGGCTGGACCACTGGTCAATTGCTGGCTTCATAATACGTCTCATCTGGCGCTGACTCAATCCCTGTGTCAAGGGATAAACGGGGACTAAGCGACCTGTATGAACCAGGTCCTTATTTTCATAAGGCTCCCATTCCGGAGATTCGAAAACGGGCATTCCACCGAAAATTGTAACTCGACCGCTAACTACTATTTTCGAGCCGGTTTTCAGATTTTTGGCCAGGTAGGGTTGATTAAACCAGACAGCCCTGACGTTACCGGTCTCATCGCCTAAAGTTGCCTCTGTGCTTCGTCTCGTTCCGAGTCTGACCTCTCGAGCTTCCCAGATATTGGCGATTATGGTATTTTCTTGTCCTATAGTTAATCGGTTGACGAACGATCTCTGGCTGTAATCCAGGTGACGGTGAGGAAAGAAATATAACAAATCACGAATTGTCTGGACTCCTAATTTTTCAAATTTCCTCTTCAGTACGTCATTGATCCCCTTTACCATTATCACAGAAGATCCGAGTGTAACTGCTCCCGCATTATTTTTGTTTTTCAAAACATTTTTGCGGTCTGTTTTAGCTTTAACAGTGGCAGGCTTATCAATATGAAGTGGATTATTCGATTTGGGTTGAATACCAGGGTTTGTATAATGAGGATTTTCCAGATCTTGTAACAGTTCTACAGCTGCGCCAACCCATTTTTTACGCTGGGCATGATTCATCGAGGAGTAAGGAAGTCTCTGGGAAAATACCTCTGAAAAGCGTTTGTCTGTCTTTTTATCAGAGATAGAATTCGAAATTCGTTTTACCCAGAGGTTCAGAAAATTATCAAGGCCACCTATAACGGCGGAATTAAGATAGCCTTTTTTGCTCTCCAGTTCTAATATCTTTCGTAGCGGCCCGATGTTAGCGGCCAAAATAGATCTCCGTCCTAAGCCTTTTTATCGCCAATAATCGAAACGGCGATGATGCTGGGTCCAACGTGTGTCCCCATGACGGCGCCAACTTTCGACCGATAAATAGGTTTTCCCGGAAAATTCGCTTTCAATCGCAGACTGAGAGCATCCGCTTCATCCGGAGTGGTTGCGTCTTCCACCGCAATAGCATCGACATTGCTAAATCCTGACGTATAATTATAAAGAGATTCGATGGCTTTAGCTCGGGAGCGCTCGCGAGAGATCGGATAAACTTCTCCGTCCTTCAAACACAATATCGGATTAAGTTTTAAAATAGACCCCAGAAAAGCCTGTCCCGCACCTATACGCCCACCCTTTTTTAGGTACTCCAGGGTATCGAAAGCCATCCGTTCTTCGGCTCGAGGAATGTTATTCCGGACCATCTTGATTATCTCATCTAGGTTCTTTCCATCCTGAGCTGCCTTGGCTGCCTGTATAACGAGCATCCCTTCAGCCATAATTACATGCAGAGAATCAATTACTTCTATTCGTTTCCTGGTTTTAACCATCTCTGCTGCGCGGCAGGCTGTTTCAAAAGTCCCACTGAGCTTGTGAGAAATTGTTATCACTAATATTTCGTCGGACTCTTTAGCCAGGCTCTCATAAGTTTCGATAAAAGTGCCTAATGATGGTACGGCTGTGGTAGGCAATGTCTTACTTGTAACGAGTCGAGCATAAAATTGCTCGGTAGTGAGGTCAACTCCATCCCGAAAGGATTCCGTGCCGAACAACACATTAACCGGTATCACGGTAATATTTAACTTGTTAGCCAGTTCCTGTGGAATATCTGCCATACTATCGGTTACTATTCTAATTGTCATAGCTGTTTGACTCTCCTTAACTATTCAATGGAAATGATATATTCGTAATGAGGTTGCCCGCCTTTTACAACTTCAATTTGAAGGTTGGGATGTTTCTCACGTATGCAGGCGCTAATTTTTTCTGCGTCCTCTTTTTCTACATCCTGTCCATAGTAAATAGTCACGACATCGGCTGTCTCGATATCAACAGATTCCATTACTTTGTTTAATACATCTACCGATGTATTACTCACTGCTACCAGGTCTGTATCCAGGAGACCAATGGCCTGATGTTTGCGAATCCTCATATCACCAATCTTGGTGGTGCGAATTGCCCGCGTAATCTCTATTGTACGGACAGACGTTCTGGCTTTCTCCATCGCTTTGGTGTTGACTTCATAGTCAGCTTCATAATCGAACGCCAACAAGGCTGCTACGCCCTGGGGTACAGTTTTTGTCGCCAATACTTTTATGTTCTTTTTGGTCAGAGATTGTACTTGACTTGCGGTTAAAATGATATTTTTGTTATTCGGCAGGATAATTACTTTATTTGAGACAACTAACTCTACAGCCTGTAATATATCTTTGGTGCTGGGATTCATCGTCTGACCACCTGGCACTATAAATGCCCCCAGGCTTTTAAATACGTCCGATATACCATCACCGGGAACTACGGCGATAATTGCTACATCTGAAGCAGGTAACCTTTGTTTCTGCATCGCAAGGTAATCTTCGTGCTGTTCATCCATATTGCGAATGCTTACCTGATGCATCGTGCCCAGAGAAGTGACGATACGCAAAACGGTCCCCGGATTCAGAGTGTGGACATGCACACGAACATTCGATTTATCCCCTACCACAATAAGAGATTCCCCATGCTTTTTTAATCGTTCTCGAAGCTTATCGGGGTCCATTTTTTGGCCCTTTAGTAAGAATTCAGTACAGTAGCCAAAAGGTACCTCTTTTACACTTATTGAAGGTAATCTCGGGGCAGCGGTAATGTTGCTGGAGACAATTTGGGGTTTGCGGAACTGCATTTGCTCGCCTTCTCCCCGTAGATAGCGCAGAGCTCCTTCAAGGATGGTGTACAAACCCTGTCCGCCGGCATCTACCACTCCAGATTCTTTTAACACCGGAAGTAAATTGGGGGTATTGGCCAATGATTTATTTGCTGCGTTAACGATCACTTCCATCACATCTACCAGATTATCGCCATTATCAGCTACAAAAGCTTGACCGGCCTGAGCGGCCTCGCGGACTACAGTTAATATTGTCCCTTCTACTGGGTTACTCAAGCCTTTGTAAGCGGTCTTTGAAGCTTGTAAAAAGGCTACGGCAAAATCTTTTCCGGTAAAGGTTTCCTTCTTGCCCATTCCCTGGGCCATACCCCGCCAGATTTGAGAAAGAATGACACCGCTATTGCCCCGAGCTCCCATTAAAGCTCCTTTAGACATTGCCTGGGCTACGGCGGTTGCACTGTGGTCTGGGGCACGGTAGGCTTCCTCCACTGCTGAACGCATTGTTAGCAGCATATTTGTTCCCGTATCCCCATCCGGAACCGGAAACACGTTTAATGCATCGATATCAGCAACGCTTTTCTCCAACCAGGCAGTTGCTGTTGAAAACATATCCCTGAGTACTACACCGTCTGTAGTTTCTATTTTTCTCATCTGTTATGTAACCTCATAGAATTGACCTGTAAGTACATAATTCATCGATATCGACTTCTGTCATATATACCTGTTTTTAATCTTATTGTATTTTTAATGGCTTATTTTTGAATATTGTACCAGAATATGGTATATTAATGCACGGTGGTTTGCAATATTATTGTCAATTAACCAAAGGAGTAGATACCTTGAAGTGCGATATTTGTGGAAAAACACCGATGTTCGGTGAGAATGTTAGTCATTCCAAGCGCCACACTAACAGGAGATTTAACCCCAATGTCCATCCGGCTACTATTTTAGTGGATGGCAAGATGAAGCAGCTTAACCTATGCACAAGATGCCTCCGCACCCAGAACAAAGTCCAGGCTAAATAGTCAACGGTTTCCAAACAATACCCCGTAATAATAAATCAGTGGCAGATCCCCTAAGTTTCCGCCACTGATTTTATTTTTTCTATCTTTTATGAGACTTTTCTTCAAGTTTTTCCTTAGCTGATTTTAAGGCCTTTTTCACCTGGCTGAAAGCAGTTCCGCCTGGATTATCCCTTGCAGAAATTGACTTCTCCGCGGTAATCAAATAAACATCGTCTTCAAACAGGGGAGAGAATCGTTTATAATCCTCGACGCTGATCTCATTAAAAGATTTGCATTTTGAACTCGCCCAATTTACCAGTTTACCCACCTGTGAATGTGCATTCCGAAATGTCTCACCCTTGGAAACTAGATAATCCGCTATGTCGGTAGCTAACAAATAGCCCTTATCAAGCGCTAGAGCCATTTTATCCACTTTAAAACGCATCGTCTCCGTCATTCCGGTAATCACGCGTAAAGTAGATGACAAAGTATCTACGACATCGAACAACCCTTCTTTGTCTTCCTGCAAGTCTCTATTGTATGAAAGAGGTAGACCTTTCATCGTGGTTAACATCGATATCAGTCTTCCGTAAACCCGTCCAACCTTTCCACGAGCCAGTTCTGCAACATCCGGATTCTTTTTTTGTGGCATAATACTGCTTCCGGTAGTGTAAGAATCATCTAGTTCAATAAAATCAAATTCTGCGGATGACCATAGAATCACTTCCTCTGCAAAGCGGGAAATATGCATCATACAAAGGCTGGCTGCAGACTCAAACTCAATGACGAAATCTCTATCTGAGACCGCGTCTAAACTATTGTTGCTGATAAGGTGAAATCCTAATTTATTGGCGACAAATTCCCGATCTATCTTATAAGCTACTCCGGCTAAAGCCCCGCTTCCCAGGGGCATTACATCCGTTCTTTTGAAACAATCGTTGAATCTCTCCATGTCTCGTTGCAACATTTCAAAATAAGCAAGATAGTGATGTGCCAGAAGTACCGGCTGCGCTCTTTGGAGGTGTGTATAACCCGGTAAAACTACTGTTTGATTAGTTTCTGCTAATTCCAGTAATGCGATTTGCAGTCTTTTGATATCGTTTAATGTATCTTTTATTATCGATTTGAGAAAAAGGCGTAAGTCTAATGCTATCTGGTCGTTTCTCGAACGAGCGGTATGCAGACGAGCTCCGGCTGGACCGATTATTTCGGTTAATCGAGCTTCGATGCTTATGTGAATATCTTCAAGTTCTATCTTAAACTGAAATTTTCCCTGATCTATTTCTTTTTCTATTTTTTTAAGACCGCGGATGATTGATTTTGCGTCTTCGGGAGAAATGATATTTTGCTTCGCTAACATTTTCGCATGCGCAATTGAACCGGCAATGTCGTAGCGATATAACCGCCAGTCAAATGGAAGTGAGGCAGTATATCTGGTCACTTCATTGCTGGCTTCTTTTTGAAATCGCCCTCTGATAAGGCTCATTTCTTACTCTTTTTTTTGTTCTTCAGGCTATTCAAGGAACTATCTACCTCGCCTATTGGCTGCAATTGGGCTTGTACTCTGGTGGGCAAGCCCCATAATTGAATAAAACCAACGGAGTGACGCTGATCAAAAACATCACCTTTATCATAAGTCGCCAGTTTAAAACTGTATAATGAATACGGAGATTTTCGCCCGACTACCATTGAAGTACCCTTGAATAGTTTGACTCTGATAGTTCCGGTGACAAAACGCTGGGTATTTTGAACATAAGCTGCCAGGTCCTGATGCATTGCACTGAACCAAAGACCGTTATAAATTAGATCAGAATATTCTACGGCTACCTTTTGTTTAAATCTTAACTGTTGCTTGGTCAAGCATAGCCCTTCCAGAGCCAAATGGGCTTTAAGCAATACTATCGGCGCCGGAGCTTCGTAAACTTCACGTGACTTAATACCTACTAAACGATTTTCAATGTGATCTATCCGGCCGACTCCATTCTCCCCGGCGATATCATTCAATTTCTGGATCAGGCTGATACCGTCCATTTTCTCTCCATCTAACGCTATTGGGATTCCTTTTTCGAATTCAATCTCAACGTAAGTCGGTTTATTAGGAGTTTTTTCCGGAGATTTGGTCCAGATGAATGCATCCTCGGGAGGTTCATTCCAGGGTTCTTCCAGAATGCCGCATTCGACGGCTCTTCCCCAGAGGTTTTCATCAATAGAATAAGGATTTTTTTTGGTTACCGGGATTGGAATGCCATTATCCAGCGCATATTTGATGGTGGCTTCCCGAGTCATACCCCATTCACGGGCTGGTGCAATAATTTTGAGATCAGGAGCCAGAGTATTAATACCAACGTCTAGTCTAACCTGGTCGTTACCTTTTCCCGTACATCCGTGAGCGACTGCGGATGCTTTATTCTCCAAAGCTATTCCGGCTAATAATTTGGCGATTAAAGGGCGACCCAGGGCTGTCGCCAGCGGATATTCACCCTCGTAAAGAGCATCTGCCTGTAACGCAGGCCAGCAATAATCTCGGATAAATTCTTCTCTGGCGTCAATTACATAAGCCTTCTTTACTCCCAGTTTCTCTGCTTTAGCCTTAATTGCTGCCAGGTCGGGCACGTTACCTATATCTACGGTCAGGGTAATGACATCCATTTTATAATGTTCGGGCACCCATTTAATAGCGACTGATGTATCAACTCCACCGCTGTAGGCTAATACCACTTTATCAGACACTTTATACTCCTTTTTAGTTATAAGCTTCAGTTTCTACGTAAAAATATCTATCTATTTCATTTCCGCCAGAACTCTGTCTAATATCTGAATTCCCTTGTCTATTTCATTTCTGGTTACGATGAGGGGCGGAATAAAACGCAATAAATTAGGTTTTAAATGATTTACTATCAGACCGTTATCTAAACAGGCATACATGATCGATTCTGCGATTTCCTGTTTAAATTCAACACCTATCAGCAATCCGCTTCCTCGGACATCGGAGATGCACTGGTATTTCTCTTTTAGAATTTCTAACTTTGAAATAAGGTATTTCCCCATTTGGTCGGCATGTTCCGGTATTTTATTGTCAATCAAATATTTTGAAACTGCGTATCCGGCAGCACAAGCCAGAGGATTTCCGCCAAACGTAGTACCGTGATCACCCGGAGCAAAAGCACAGGCTCTGTCTTTCGCCATTATGACTCCAATTGCTACACCGCTGGCGATGCCTTTTGCCAGAGTGATTACATCCGGCTCTATACCAAAAAGCTCATATCCAAACAATTTGCCTAAACGGCCCATTCCGGTCTGTATCTCGTCCAGCATTAACAGGATTCCTTTTTCGTCGCACCAGGAACGTACCTTTTTCAAATAGTTTTGGTCCGGAATTATGACTCCACCTTCGCCCTGGATTGGCTCAAGCAAAATCGCACAAGTTTTAGGAGAGGTAGCCTTTTTTAAAGCTTCGATGTTGTTGTATTCCACATTCACGAAGCCTTCCGGTAAAGGTATATAAGGTTTTTGAAATTTCGCTTGCCCCGTGGCGGCTACCATGGCTAAAGTCCGGCCATGGAATGAGTTAATGGTTGATATTACTTCATACGCTCCATTAAGTTTTAAAGCTCCGTAACGTCTCGCGAGTTTTATCGCTCCTTCGTTGGCTTCTGCGCCGCTATTTGCGAAAAACACTTTATCCAGGCAGCTGTTTTTAACTAAGAGTTCGGCCAATTTTCCTAGAGGTAACGTATAGTAAGCATTGGAAACATGTATTAATAGTTTGGATTGTTCAGTAAGAGCTTTGGTCAATACCGGATGACAATGTCCCAAACTATCAACCGCCCATCCCCCCACGAAATCCAGATATTCTTTTCCATCTTCATCCCAAAGATGCAGTCCTTTTCCTTTCACAAAAGTAACGGGAATGCGTTTAATAAAATTCATCATATATTTTTGGGCTAATTCTTGCGAAGGACTCAATTTTCTGTTTTGCATTTATTCTGACTCTCCAGTTTTTTCCTTATAGATGGTTGTTCCACCCTCACTTTTCTCGATTTCGTTAAGTAAAGCGTGAGGTCGCCTGCCATCTATAATCCGTGCTTTTCCGGTTTTTATTACAGCCCTGATACCGGACCGGATTTTAGGAATCATTCCACTGGTAGCTACGCCGGAATCGATCAAGGATTCTGCCTGGTGCACATTTAACCTGGATATTACTTTTCCATCCTTATCGCATATCCCGGCGATATCCGTTAAAAATATCAACTTATCCGCATTTAAAGCGTTCGCTATCTCACCGGCGGCAATATCGGCATTTACATTCAGCAGCGAGGAGTCGTGGCTGGTTTCTTTTTGATCGGATAAGTTCAAACTGATTGAAGATATCACAGGAATATAATCATTATTTAGCAAAACTTCCAGGATCTCAGTATTTACATTGTTGATATTGCCGACATACCCCAGATCCGGGTTTTTAATCTGGCCTTGAAGAAGGCCCCCATCTACCCCACTCAAACCGATAGCCCGGCCGCCTGAACTGCATAACGTCGCTACCAGTTCCTTGTTCACCAGTCCGGATAGCACCGCCGTGACAACATCTAGACCAATTTTATCCGTTACTCGTTCTCCCTGAACGAATTTGGTTGAAGCATTTAATTTCCCCAACCACTCCGTAACTACCTTGCCGCCTCCATGCACTACCACTACTGCCCGACCCTTTTTCTGTAATTCGACCAGGTCTTGCATCGTAGTATCATGTTGGCCTAATGTAGAGCCACCGATTTTAACCACTATGATACTTTTTTGTTTGCTATTCATAATTAATGCTAATTTTACCTGATAGCTATTAATTCAGTACCCTGATTAATAACTGGGTCTTATGCCGTTACGTGGTATATTCGCTGTTGATAACCACATATTCTTCGGATAAATCGCAACCCCAGGCGGTTGCACTCGACTTTCCGAGATTTAGATCTACTTTTAGCAATACCTCCCCACAGTCTAATATTGCCGTTGCCGCTTTTTTATCGAACGGCTGAGGCATCCCGGATTTTAATAAACACATATTACCAATATACACGTCTGAATTTTCCTGTACGACTGAAGCTCCGCTCCTGCCTGCAGCAGCAATGATTCTACCCCAGTTCGGATCACAGCCATGAACAGCGGTTTTCACCAGGGGAGAACTGGCAATGGTGCGCGCAGCCAGTCGGGCGTCCTTTTTATTTTTTGCCCCCTGTACAATTACTTCGATTAAACGTGTTGCCCCCTCGCCATCCTGCGCTATAGATTTAGCCAGGGTTAAACAGACCATATCCAGAGCTTCCTGAAACGTTTTGGCTAGCACGCTATCTTTGGTTATAGTCGTGTTTCTGGCCATACCATTAGCCATTATCAGCACGGTATCGTTGGTACTCGTATCGCCGTCTACCGAAACCATATTGAAAGATGACTCTACGGATTTCTTTAACGAAGAATTAAGAAATACAAGGTCTATTGACGCATCTGTTGTCAAAAAGCAGAGCATTGTTGCCATATCTGGGTGGATCATGCCTGCTCCTTTAGCCGTACCCCCTATGGTAAATTCGCCCGCTTCACTTTTAACCCTAACTGCAATCTTTTTCGGGCGCGTATCCGTCGTCATGATTGCCCGGGTTAGATCATGCCCGCCTTCTTGAGATAATGCAATATGCGTAATTCCCTCTGCAATTTTATCCATTGGCAGTCGAACACCAATAACGCCGGTGCTGGCTACCATCACTTCATCACTCGAAATACCCAGGCTTTTACCAACCAGCTCCGCCGTAAGCATGGCATCCTTGAAACCAGCTTCTCCGGTACAGGCGTTAGCACAGCCAGCATTTATGAATACGGCTCTGGCTTTTCCGTGTTTCATAAGCTTATTCTGGTCTATAATTACAGGAGCTGCTTTGATCTTGTTAGTCGTAAAGACGGCGGCCGCGGCACAGGTAACTTCGGAATATAATATACCCACATCAAGAGTATCCTTAAACTTCTTCTTAATGCCGGCATAAGTAGCTCCAGCAAAAAATCCGTGTGCCGAAGTTACATTTCCATCAGGAATAACATCTATTTTTGCGCTCATTTTCACATTAAAAATATACCATACGAACGATAAGCATAGCAATCTCAGGAATTATCGGTAGTGCCCCTTACAAGTCCTGTATATTTAATGTGATACTTTTTAATTACACTCAGTGATATAATTGTTATAACATTAGAGTGAAAATGAGGCAAAGTGTCTAAGGAAAGTAAAATCAGGAAAAAATTGGATAATAGTAACCGTCAAAAAGCGGCTCAGGAACAAAAAGCCGTCAGACCGTTATTAACGCCTGAACAAAAGGCTCAAATCATAAGAGACCGGATCGCTAAAAGACCAGTGATTGTGTTCAGGTATCCGAACGGAAAATATAATAAGCGTTTTATTTATATGCTGGCTCTTATGATTGCAGCTTTGGCGGCTGCTCTGATTTTTATTTCCAGATAACCATTTTCCGCTAATTTCGGCTATCGGATTATGCCGGCAAGCATCGTACAATCCGGTATTAAAATATAGACCCCGTTTTTCTCGATATCTTCTAGCCTAGAAATCCGGCTAACGCCGTAGAGAATTCGTGAAGTCTGTCTCTGTATACACTGTGACCGGCGTTACCAAATATTTTAACTTTACAGTCGGGAATCAACTCAGCCGCGGCATAGGCATGATTAAAAGGTACGATAGGGTCTTTGGCTCCCCACATCACCAGAGTCGGTACCATAATCTGGCTTAGCTGGCTGATAAGATTAATGGTTTGTTCTGTCAAACTGGAAATACGGCTTCCGATATGAAGTGTTGTCTTTGAAACGGGTTCAACTATCTCCCACGGACCAAATACTTTCGCTGCTTTTTTGATAAATCTGAAGAATGCCACAACTGCATTGCCGATGGAATGGTAAAATACCGGGGTAGAAAAAATACGAATCCACCAGGCAATCTCTCTCCCAAGACATAAGCTGCTAACCAGCACCAGTTTGCGGATTTTTTGGGGGTGCTTAAGAGTGTAGTGTAGTGCCACTCCTCCACCAAAAGAATGGCCCATCATGTAAAAACTTCGCAGCCCCAGAGAGCTGCTAAAATCATCAATGAAGTCTACCATCTCGGTCATGTAGTAAGCATTCGCCATCGCCTGGCTCGAACCGAAACCGGGTAAATCAGGAACATATACCGTATATTTTTTAGATAAAGCAATTATGTTTTTCGTCCAGGCTCTGGCCCCATCACCTCCGCCGTGTACTATTATCAGAGGTTCACCGCTCCCGTAAGTTAAATAATGAATATCTAATCCATTAACTTTAATCCTCTGGCTATTAATCCTTATCACTCCTCTCCCCCCAACAGCAAACCCGGCAAAGACCAGCAATATTAATGCTGTATATATTTAGTAATTACTACTTATGCATGTAGTATAAATTACTTATCGTATTGTGTCAAAATTACGAAAATTATCTAAGTTCAATTAAAATAACGTTAAACTGGAGAAAAAGTCAGAAGCTGAAAAGTTGGTGTTTGAGGATTTAAACTTTAGTTAACAAATAATCCTATTGTTCTTTCGCCTTGTTTTGCAGTTCGTAGAGTTTATTCAATGCTTCTAGAGGTGTCAAAGAGTTAAGATCAATTTTTTCCAATTCCAAAATTACCGGTGATCTTTGACCGAATAGCGAAATTTGCACAGATGCTGTTTGCTTTGGTTCTTTTAAATTGGGCTTTTTGAAACGGTTGTTTTCTGAGTTATTTTCAAGATCGGATAATACTTCTTGCGCCCGGTGAATTACGGGCCTCGGTAAGCCGGCTAATTTCGCTACGTGTATCCCGTAGCTTTTGTCAACTCCTCCTGGTACGATTTTACGCAGGAAAACGACTTCACCGCCCTCTTCAATAACAGCCACGTTAAAATTTTTTACCCTTGGTAGAAATCCGGCTAAGTTGACCAGTTCGTGATAGTGCGTGGCAAAGAGCGTCTTAGCACCCAGTCTGGGACTATTGTGGATATATTCTGCAACAGCCCGTGCAATGGATAATCCATCGTAAGTGCTTGTCCCCCGGCCAATTTCATCCAGAATAATCAATGATCCTGGTGTGGCATTGTTTAAAATATTGGCAGTCTCGGTCATTTCAACCATAAAGGTTGATTTTCCACTGGCGATGTCTTCACCCGCGCCGATACGAGTGAAGATACGATCCACGATCCCGATTTTGGCCGATTCTGCCGGCACAAAGCTGCCCGTTTGTGCCATTAATACGATTAAAGCTACCTGTCTCAAATAGGTAGATTTACCGGACATATTGGGACCGGTGAGAATGATTAGCTGGGCATTGGTATTAGAAAGGTGGGTATCATTCGGGATAAACGTGCCTTCAAGCAGAGTGCGTTCTACAATCGGATGTCTCCCGGCTTTAATATCAATGTCTTTATTATTGTCTAAAAGTGGTCTTTTATAACCATTTCGCACAGCTACTTCGGCCAATGCGGAAAAGACATCAAGCTGGGCTAAAATTCTGGCTGTGGTTAGAATTATCTCGCAGGAAGCAGCAATTTGACCGCAAATCCAGTAGAAAATATCTGATTCCATTTCTTTGATTCGCTCTTGAGCATGAAGGATCTGAGTTTCGTATTCCTTTAGCTCGGGAGTAAAAAATCTTTCGCCGTTTACAAGTGTTTGTTTTCGAATATAGTCCTGAGGGACCTGGGGTAAATTTGAGTTGGAAATTTCAATATAATATCCGAAAACCCGGTTATATCCTACTTTCAAATTTTTTATACCAGTGCGTAAACGTTCTTGCTTCTCGAGATTGGCGAGGTATTGTTTTGAACTGGTAGATTTTACTCGCAGTTCATCCAGTTCGGGAGAAAAACCATTTTTGATGACTCCGCCTTCTTCAAGGTCGGAGGGAGGTTGATCAACTAAAGATTTTGTGATGAGATCAACCATTTCCGGCTGTAATTTAAGCTCTTCATTTAACCATTGAAGACAGGTATCGCTGATTAGTTCTTTGAGCCGGGGCAAAATTTCCAGTCCGCGTCTAAGCGCCACCAGTTCTCGGGGTGAAGAGAGATTACTTCTGATTCTATTAATTAATCGTTCCATATCCCCCATATTATTTAGAAGCTGAACGATCTCCTGGCGTGTAAGACTTTCTTGATAAAACCATTCTACTGTTTCCTGACGTCTGATGATACTGTTAATATCGAGAAGCGGTTGCCCCAACCATTTTTTTATCAGGCGGCCTCCCATCGCCGTTTTCGTCAAATCAATTACAGCCAATAATGAACCCTCAGATTTACCGGTATGAGAATTGCGGAAAAGTTCCAGATTATTTAAGGTCTGTAAATCCAGAGCCATAAATTCTTCAGTGGAATAGGTGGACAATCCTGTTAGCTGTACCAGTGCCCCTTTCTGGGTTTCCTGAATGTACAGGATGATGCTTCCAGCTGCCCTTATGGCCAGAGGGAGATGATTACAACCAAAACCATCCAGGGTAGCCACTTTGAAATGGTCTAACAGCGCTTTTCTACTGGATTCAAGATCGAAATCATAGTCTTCAACGCGTGTGATAGGACTTGTTATTTTGAAGGCCGACAAATCGGTACTTTTAGGAGCAACTATTTCTGAAGGTTTCAGTCTCTCCAGTTCACTCAGCATCCTCTGCGTTGAAGTCTGGGTTGTTGCAAATTCTCCGGTAGTGATATCGATATAAGCTATGCCTGCCTGATCATCAGAGACAGCCAGGCTAACCAGATAATTGTTGGATTTACTGGCAAGAAGACTCGGTTCAACCACAGTCCCCGGCGTGACCAACCTCACTACTTCTCTCTGGACAAGTCCTTTTGTCTCTCCTGGCTTGGTTACCTGCTCGCAAATGGCTACTTTGTAACCACGGTTAATTAATTTCGCCAGGTAATTATCTACAGCATGGTAAGGGATTCCTGCCATGGGGATCGAATTTCCTTTTCCCATGCTTCTTGAAGTTAAGACGATTTCCAGTTCTTTTGAAGCAATTCGCGCGTCATCGTCGAAAGTTTCGTAAAAATCGCCCAGGCGGAAAAAGACAATCACGTGTGGAAACTGGCGCTTAATTCTGAGATATTGTTGCCTTATAGGGGTTAAATTTTCTGCCATTTCAAGACTATTTTACAAGATTTTGAGCTAATAAACCAACTGGCAGCAGTATTTATAATTCAATTTTCCTTTGGTTTACGCGGCACTTCTCGGCTGTAACGATGGAAAGTATGTCTTTAATAGCGCTTTCGATATCGTTACATGGGTTATTTACCAGATAATCAAAGTTAAATATTTGCTGCATTTCGGATTCAGCGGTTTTCAGTCTTAGAGTTAAATCGGAATCGGTTTCCGTGCAACGCTGCATCAACCGGTTAGAAAGTTCTTCGAGTGACGGCGGGACGATAAAAACAAATACCGCCTGCGGCAATATTTTCTTTATATTTGCCGCTCCCTGAACATCTACTTTAATGATGATATCTTTACCTTTTGCCAGCGCCTGTTTTACCGGTTCTTTAGGTACTCCGTACCAGTTCCCGTAGACATTCGCTTTTTCCAGCAGTCCATCGTCATGCAACAGCTTCTGAAATTCCTCATTGGAAACAAAATTGTAATCTATCTGATGCCGCTCATTCGGTCTCTTGCATCTGGTAGTCATCGTGGTGATAAATTCAAAAGAATGATCGCGGTCTTTCAGGCGATTCAAAATGGCATCTTTGCCTACGCCTGAAGGACCGGATATTACAATTACCAGAGGATTAGAGGTTGTCAGATTGCACATATTATTCTGAAAAATATAAGTTCTATTCCTCGTCCTGTTCAGGTTTGAGTAGGGATCCTACGTGACTGACTTGCAGTCGTCCGGCAATGATTTCGGGTGCTCTTGAGGTGAGAAAAATATGTCCGTTATCCGTAAAAATGGCGGCTCTGGTTTTACGGCCGTGAGTCATATCGATCAACACTCCCTTGGAAGTTGCCTCTTTGATTGCACGTTTAATATTTGTAGAAGTAGGCGAAGCTATTGCTATAATCCGATTTACGGCCAGAAAATTATCAAACCCGACATGTACCAACTCGATCGACATATTTCCACCTCACAACTCTAAATTTTATTCATTCTTGCGGCTTTTAAGAGATATCTCAGGAATAAATTGCTTCGTTTCAGCCGCGTTAGCGCCCATTTTGTTAATATATTAATACTTTTCTCTATAATAAGGCAACTATCTATAATTTATATACGATATTCGTGTTAGTTATATTTACTTGAGCATTAGAGTGATTAATGTTAAATTATTATAAGATTAGTCATATCTAAGGAGATAGCAGGTGTATAAAATAACATACCGGCAGGATCTGGCGCCCTCTGTTCATCTTTTCAAAATAGAAGCTCCTGAAGTGGCGAAAAAAGCTCATCCCGGCCAGTTTGTCATCATACGCATAGACGAAAAAGGAGAGAGAATCCCCCTTACCTTTGCCGACTGGGAAATCGAAGCCGGGACTGTCACCATTGTGTTTCAAGAAGCTGGAGCCACAACTTGCCGTTTAGCTCGCTTAAATTCTGGAGATTCAATTACTGATTTTGTCGGCCCTTTAGGTATACCGACTCATATCGCTAACTACGGGACTATCGTCTGTGTTGGTGGAGGCATCGGAGTGGCTCCGATCACCCCCATTGCCAGAGCATTAAAACAGGTAGGAAATAAAGTTATCGGAATTATGGGAGCTCGAAGTAAGGATCTCCTGTTCTGGAACCACGAACTCAATCAAAATTGCGATGAACTGGTAGTTACCACCGATGATGGCACTTTTGGCCGGAAGGGTCTGGTAACTGAACCATTAAAAGAAATTCTCGCTTCGAAGAAAGTGGATCAGGTTATAGCCATTGGGCCTCTTCCTATGATGAAATATTGCTGCCTGACTACCCAACCATTTGGAGTAAGGACTATCGTCAGTCTTAATCCATTAATGGTGGACGGGACCGGAATGTGCGGCTGCTGCCGGGTTTCCGTGGGCGGAGCAACGCGTTTTGCCTGTGTGGATGGTCCAGATTTTGATGGTCACCAGGTAGATTGGGATTTGATGACCGTTCGCTCACGTGCCTACGCTGATGAAGAAAAGCGTTCTCTTGAACAGTGGCAATGTCAGTGCACTCGAAAATAAAGGAGCAATATGGCGAAATTAGATTTAAACCGCATAGAAATGCCCCGGCAGGACCCCAAAGTCAGAGCAAAAAATTTTAATGAAGTAGCTCTTGGTTATAGTTTAGATGAAGCCTTGCAAGAATCTAAACGGTGTATTCAATGCAAGAAAAGAAACTGCACTTCAGGCTGTCCGGTCGAAGTCCCTATTCCGGAATTCATAAAAGCGCTTCGTGAAGAAAATTTACCTCAAGCGGTCAAAATCTTGAAATCTAAAAATGCGTTGCCCGGTATTTGTGGGAGGGTCTGTCCGCAGGAATCACAATGTGAATCTACTTGTACTCTCGCAAAGCAGGAGGCACCGGTTGCTATCGGTCGCCTGGAAAGATTTGTCGCTGATTGGGAACGCTCTCATCAGGACAAACTGGACGGAGCGGTGGAACTCCCACCTCCAAATGGAAAACGCGTAGCTATTGTCGGCACTGGCCCGGCTGGCTTAACGGCGGCAGCTGATTTGGCTAAGACCGGATTTAAAGTAACGATGTTCGAAGCACTGCATGTTGCAGGTGGTGTCTTGATGTACGGCATCCCGGAGTTTAGACTTCCTAAAGCCATTGTACAAAATGAGATAGATTATGTTAAATCACTCGGAGTTGAGGTCAACCTTGATTCAATCGTCGGCAGATTACATTCTATCGACGAACTTCTCAGTAGAAGTTATGATGCAGTGTTTCTCGGCACCGGTGCCGGACTTCCCATGTTTATGAACATCCCCGGAGAAAATCTGAATGGCATTTATTCGGCTAATGAGTTCTTGACCCGTGTCAATTTGATGAAAGCCTATAAATTCCCGGAGTATGACACTCCTGTCAAAGTAGGTAAACACGTCGCCGTAATTGGCGGCGGGAACGTGGCTATGGATTCTGCCAGATGTGCTCTTCGTCTTGGTGCAGAAGAAGTCTTCATCATTTATCGTCGTTCTGAAGCTGAAATGCCAGCCCGCCGAGAAGAATTGGAAAATGCCAAAGAGGAAGGAATAATCTTAAGGCTTTTAACTAACCCTAAGAGGTTTATTGGCAATGAAAAGGGTTCAGTCAAATCTGTAGAATGCTATGAGATGATGTTGGGTGAACCGGATGAAAGCGGTCGGCGGCGTCCCATCGTCAAACCCGGCAGTGAATTTGTTTTGGACGTTGATGTGGTAATAATAGCCCTGGGGACAACGCCCAACCCGCTTATCGCGGCAACCACCCAGGGTCTGAAGACCACAAATCATGGTACTGTTGTTACGGATGAAATGACTGGTAAAACCCTTAAAAATCTGGTCTGGGCAGGAGGAGATATTGTGACCGGCTCAGCCACCGTTATCAGTGCCATGGGAGCCGGAAAACGCGCTGCCGCGGACATTAATGCAATTTTAAAAGGATGAAACTCCAATTTGATCCCCTGTAATTTTAAGAGCCTGCTACTGGCAGGCTCTTGTTTTTTTGCCTTGCCTACTTGACGATTACGATGGTTGACAATAAATCGTACAGAGCATAGAATACTTCAGCTTATCATCCATATGATGGGGTAGTTGGATAAAATAATAGATGATGGACAATGGTTGGCGAAGGAAACCGGGTGACCGAATTATTCATCCCCACCGTTTGCGGCTTCACCGGCTGAAAAGAGTTCTGGGAGTTGCGGCCGTTTTCAGTGCCGGCTATGGAAATGTTGGCTCTTCTATCTATTATGCACTGGGCATTGTTGCCCTGGCTGCGGTGGGAGCCACTCCTGTAGCTCTTGGGATTGCCGGTGTCCTGTTTATTTTTACCGCTCTAACTTATGCCGAAGGAACTTCTATGCTGCCTGAAGCCGGAGGTTCTGCCAGTTTCGCTATTCGCGGATTCAATAAGGCCACGGGATTTGCCGCGGGGTGGGCTTTGATGCTCAGTTATATCGCGACTATCTCTATGTCTGCATTTACCATACCACCTTACCTGGGCTTGTTTTGGTCGCCGCTTAAGGACTCGCCTGAGATAGGTACAGCTGTAGCGATGGGTATTATCCTGTTGTTAATGCTTATTAATATCATCGGAGTGCAGGAAACATCCATCATTAATATTGGTGCGGCGATTCTGGATATCACCACTCAGATCACCCTAGTGGTGATCGGATTTATTCTTCTTTATAATCCCGGGGTATTGATTCATCGTATCATTGATAACTGGCCGTCCCCGGAAAAACTGGTTTTGGGCATCGCTCTGGCGTCTATCGCTTATACCGGAATTGAAACCGCCTCTCAAATGTCTGAAGAGACTCGTCTTCCTGAAAAGAGAGTGCCTCGCGCTATTATCCTTATGATTTTCGCTGTTTTGGCCATATTTGCCGGGGTTTCCCTGGTTTCATTTCTGGCTATGACTCCACAGGATTTAGGGACCGTTTGGGCTCGCGATCCGGTAGCCGGAATTGCCGCCAATATCCCGATCCAATTTCTTGCGGATATACTTAAGCCGCTGGTTGGGATTCTCGCTGGGACTATCCTGCTCATCGCCACTAACGCCGGGCTGATCGGAATTTCTCGCCTCGCCTTTTCGCTTGGCCAGCGCAAACTGGCTCCTAAGTTTTTTAGCCGGATACACAGTACTTTTCATACACCCTATTTATCAATCTTTTTATTCAGCGCCGTAGGTATTATTATCCTCGTTCCGGGTTTCTTTTCTCCCGGTGTTTTTGAAAATGTGGGTGCGCTGTACGCTTTTGGCTCACTTCTGGCTTTCATGTTTTCCCACGCTTCGATCATCAGTTTAAGAATCAGAGAACCGGATACTCCTCGCCCTTTCAGACTCAGGTGGAATATTAGAATCGGCAAATACTATCTGCCGGTCACAGCCATGCTAGGTTTCATTTGCACTGCCGCGGTCTGGGTGATCATCATCATTACTCAACCGTATAGTCGCTGGGTAGGGATAACCTGGATGGGCGTTGGACTTATTTTGTACTTTATCTACCGGCGCCTGGGTCACATCACAAAGTTATAGTCACCGTTTTCAAATACGATTAAAGATCTGTCAGCGGTTTCTCCGAGTTTAAATATTGTTGGCTATTGATAAATTTGGTTCAATAAGACTATAATACGTAATTACTTATGAGTGACCAGAGAAAAAAACAGGTCTTTCATCGTATTCTCGTTCCCGTTACCGGTACCGACGCAGATATTGATACCATTAAGATGGCGTGCTGGATAGCCAAAAGAGATAAAAGCAAGCTTTACGCCATGTATGTTATTACTATAAAACGTTCACTGCCGTTGGAAGCTGAGATAGAGTCTGAAACAAGAAGAGCGGAAGAGCTCCTTGACCAGATGGAAAAAATAGCTGAATCCGAAGATTATCGGCTTGAAACCGATCTATTGCAGGCGCGCGAAATAGCCCCTACCATCATCGATGAAGCCGTGGAAAGAAAAATCGATTTAATATTGATGGGAGTTAGATACCAGCGGCGTTTCGGGCAATTCAGTTTGGGGAACATAGTACCCTATGTTTTAAAAAATGCTCCCTGTGAAGTCATGCTGTTTTCTCAATATAATCAGTAATGGGGCGGTTGTATGAAAGTTGTTATTATGGGCTGTGGAAGGACCGGTGCTCAATTGGCTGCGTCTCTGGATGCAGACGGCCATCAAGTCACGATTCTGGATATCAATGACTATAGTTTCAGGCGCCTTCCTCCGGATTTTAAGGGTACCGCGCTAGTGGGCGACGGCACTAATGATGAGACTCTCAAGAAAGCTGGAATAGAGAATGCAGATGCTTTTGTGGCGGTAACCCAGGGCGATAACCGTAACATCATGGCGTCTCAAATTTCCAAACACATATTTAAGGTGCCCAAGGTCCTCCTCAGAATTTATGACCCGCTGAGAAGAGAGCTCTATAATAATCTGGGACTGGAAGCTTTTAGTCCGACGATCATCTTTGCTCAACTATTAAAAGATAATCTGATCAATCGAGGTTTCTGATGTATATTATCGTCATCGGGGGCGGTAAAGTAGGTTACCATTTAACCAAAGCCCTCCTCGCCGAGGGACATGAGGTATTGATCATTGAGAGGGATCGAAGCCGGTTGGAATATATTTGTAGCGAACTTGGGAGTATTTGCCTCCTTGGAGATGGATGTGAGGCATCCATCCAGGCTGAAGCCGGCACCGCCAGGGCAGACATGTTAATTGCCGTTACCGGTGATGATGAAGATAACCTGGTGTCCTGTCAGGTTGCCAAACATAAATTTAAGGTCCCGCGCACTATCGCTCGCAGCAGTAATCCCAAAAATGAAACCCTCTTCCGGATGATGGGCATCGATTTCACCGTGAGCAGCACTAACGTCATCATGGAAAACATACAGCAAGAAGTGCCGACCCATATTCTCACCCACCTGTTGACCATGCATGACCGCGGCGTTGAGCTGGTCGAAATTAAGATTCCAGCAGATTCTACCAGTGTAGGTCAACGTATTAAAGATATTTCCCTGCCTTCCGGCAGTGTTCTTACCTTAATTATTCGCCGTGGCCAAAAACCCGTGATGGCCTCTCCCGAGATTGTAATTCAGACCGGAGACCAGATTATTGCCTTAACGCCGATGGATACGGAAGAACAGCTTAAGATTGCCTTGAGAGGCAAATAATCAGCTGTTGACCTGACTACCGGTTGAACATGTTCCAAACCAGAGATTTGCGGCTTGAGGAGTTAAAATGACTTCAGATAAGCTGAGCAGGTTTTGGTTGTTAGCCACCTTTATTCTTATCGCTATCATTATTTCCAGCAGTCTCATTATTTTTCTACGACATAATAACGGTCAGCCGTTGGTCATTTCTCCGCCTCCCTCTCTTCAGACTCAGAAAATACTGGCGAATGTTGATAGCTCTTCTCAAAAAATAGATATTAACCGGGCAGACCTCTGGCTGCTCGAGTCTTTGCCCGATATTGGAGAGGTGAGAGCCCGCGCTATTATCGACTATCGATCACAAAATGGTCCTTTCCAGAATATCAGTGACCTGACCATGGTGCCGGGTATCAGCCAGTCCACTTTTAATAAAATAAAAGACCTGATCACCATAAAAGAATAGTACTGGGAAGAAGAATGCTGCTTATTGTTATTTGCTGTGCCTGGATATTCGGAATCTTCCTGGGAGCATTTTGTCATTGGCCTTTAGCTCTCATCCTTATCGGACTCATTCCGGTTCCTCTGGCATTTTTGCCTGGAAAACATCGGAAATCGTTAGTTGTGGTAGCAATATGTCTGATCACTTTTTTCAGCGCTGATTATTTCTCCGGCACTGTTCCTGTTCAATCTCAAATCTCTCGTGAAATTGGTCAAACAAATATTGAATTAAAGGGCGTTATTAATACTCCCGTTGAAAACAAAGATAATACTGCTCGTATTGCTTTAACGGTCTTAGAAATAAAAAGCCCTTCCTGGCATATTGTCCATGAAGATATCCTGGTCTTCGTCCCGCGTTTTCCTGAATACAAATACGGAGATATTTTACTTTTGCAGGGTAACCTTGAATTTCCCCCTGAGTTCGATGACTTTAACTACCAGAGTTACCTCACCAATGAAGGTATTTTTGCTGTGATGTTCAATCCGAAGGTAGAAATTGCGGAGAGAGGCACAGGCAGCAAACCCCTCGCCTGGATTTATGCGCTCAGGAGCCGTTTGTCTGAAAATCTCTCTGTCTCTCTGCCTGAACCTCAGGCTTCTCTCGCCCAGGGCATTATCCTTGGAATCAGGACTACTATCCCGGATAATTTGAAATCTAATCTCTCTGTCACGGGTACTGCTCATCTCCTGGCTATTTCGGGCATTAATCTGAGTATCGTTGCTGGTCTTCTGGTTGCTCTGGGTATCTGGATGTTCGGCCGGCGCCATTATTTCTATGTCTGGCTGGCTCTCCTGATGGTCTGGTTTTATTCCCTCATTACTGGAATGCAGGCGCCGGTAATTCGCAGCGCCATAATGGCCAGTCTTTTTTTGTTTGCTGAGCTTCTGGGAAGGCAAAAAAATCTGTTTCCTGCTCTGATTTTTAGCGCTGCCATAATGGCAGGCTTTAGCCCCCGAATTCTCTGGAGCTCTTCCTTTCAGTTAAGTTTTTTGGCTATGATCGGCCTCATTTTCATCGCTCCGCCTCTCCAGTCTTTATTCCGGAAGGTTGTCGCCGCGCGTTTCGATGAAAATGGATTTCCCGCCAGATCAATTACTTTGGTATCCGATAGTTTTATTATCACTTTCAGCGCGATTCTGGCTGTTTGGCCTGTCATCGCTTATAATTTCGGGGTTATCTCTCTGGTGGGACCTTTGACCACCTTTTTAATAGCTCCTGTATTAACACCCATTATCATTCTGGGATCAGTCTCCGCTGTCCTTGGTTTTTGGAGTCCTCAATTATCTCAGATCGTTGGTTGGACTGCCTGGCTTTTCCTCTCTTATATGTTAGGTGTAGTGAACAACTTTGCTGCTATTCCCTCTGTTTCCCTGAATACCGGTACCATTGACCTGCGTCTTATTTGGATCTACTATACCATCGTAGGACTGGCTATCGTTTGTAAATCTCATTCTAAAAAGATTTTGAATCCTATTTCTACCCTGAAATACAAATTAAACGTACTTTCTGTGCAGGCTTATGCTGTTTTTCAACGGACTCCCAGGAAATGGATCATTTTACCCTTGATGATTCCCGCTTTTTTAACCTCTCTTGCTGCGGCTTCCATGCCTGATGATAATTTGCACGTTAGTTTCCTGGACGTTGGAGAAGGGGATGCCATTTTTATCCAGGTGTGTAATCAGAATATTCTGATAGATGGAGGTCCGAGCCCGCAGTCTATCTGCCTGAATCTCGGTGAGAGAATGCCGTTCTGGGACAGAAATCTGGATCTTGTTATACTTACTCATCCGCACCTGGATCACTTGAGCGGCCTTGTGGAAGTTTTAAAGCGGTTTAACGTAAATCAGGTGATGGCCCCTGATCTTTCTTATACGTCCCCGGTTTATTCTGAGTGGTTGAACCTGATTCGCATGAAAAATATCCAGTTTACCTGTGCCAGGTCAGGACAGCAGATCAGCCTCGCAAAAGGATCTAAATTAACTGTCCTTAATCCACCTGATTCGCCTCTAGGTAAAAGTGAAAACGACCTGGAAAATCTGGGGATCGTATCTCGACTGACTTTAAATAAAGTCTCCTTTCTGTTTACTGCGGATATCGGTCAAGAAGCAGAAACCCGTTTGGTCAACCATCAGGACACTCTTACCTGTACCGTACTGAAAGTGGCCCATCACGGTTCCGCGAGTTCCACATCGCCTGATTTTATCGCTGCTTCTGCTCCACAAATAGCCGTTATCTCCGCTGGCGCGGACAATCAGTTTGGCCATCCGAACGAAGAAGTGTTGCGTAATTTAAAAAACCAGACTATTTACAGAACGGATAAGTCCGGCTCCATCGATTTCACCACTGACGGGATCCGGCTTTGGGTTAAAACCTCTAAAGGCCTTCACTAACCTTCAGCATCCATTCACTTTCAAAAAACACTCTTTCTAGAAGAATCTTTTCATTTTTAGACCTCCTGGTTGTATTACCCGCTAAAGCGATGATAATCTGTCTTCGCGAGAGCTTGCCCTCGGACTTTTTCAGAGCCAGGGGATATTCTCTTCCTCCGAAGCCATCCCCGAGTCAGAAAGTAGTGATAATCTGTCGTTACTAGCGAAGCGAAGCAATCCCCGATCCAGAGTCAGGAGTTTACTTCGTCGCTACCCTCTTCGTCACGACAACTATGAAAAGACCCTGCTCTTCAAGCAAGAATGTACCATCTTTCCTGGTCAGGTATGTTATATACATATTTAGAGATGTTTGAACGTTTTCTTAACGATAGACCTTCCCAAAAATTATTTTTACTTGTCAGGGATTTTGATCATCCATGCCAAATATGATTCAACCTGCTTCCAGGCCTTCACTGACTTCATTCATAAAATGGCGGGAAATTCTCAGCTGGATGGAAAGCCACGCGGCGATTTTAAGCGCCGTCATACTGTCGCTGTCTATCGGAGCGTATTTTCTTGGTCATCATCTTCTGGATAACACAATTCCAACCGACGGAGATGTCCGGTCTCATGTTTTTAAAATAGAGCTTCTCCAGAGTTATCTGACTCATTTTTCCTGGCCTCAGTGGAATCCTTACTGGTACCACGGGATACCTGAAGACCAGTTTTATCCTCCGGGATTTTATTTTTTAGGCGCTTTGCTGGCTTTCGTCACCAATGGCGTTATAGCTTATAAGATTCTTCTGTTTTTGACAATGGCCTTGAATGGACTGGCAATCTACTATTTTTCGAAAAGATTCCTGAAGTTTGGATCACACCTTGCCATCTGGTGTCTCGTCGCTTTTCAAACCGCTACCCCGCTTCTTGTCAACTTCCTCTACGGCGAAGGACCGAACATGCTGGGTTGGAGCATTACCGTCGCTTTTCTAACCCTGTATTTGAGTCAGTTGATGGAAAACAACACTCGTGGCCTGGTCAAAATATTCTTTCCCGGTTTAATCCTTGGCGTGGCTATTTTAATCCATCCATTCCCGGTAATTTTTGCCGTTATGGCGGTCATTATTTTTCACGCTGTCTGGTTAGTTCACAAACGTGATTGGCATACGTTTTGGCATGATCAAATACCTTACGCTGTCGCCATCTTCCTTATCGGCGGTTTAATCGGGATATATTACTGGCTGCCTGCGCTTCTGACCCTGCACTATTCCAGTCCTATCTATTCTTTCACTCAATTCATGTGGCCGGGTGGTAACATCTATTTACTGGCTATTATCTTTTTGGCGCTGGCTGTGACCGCCGCTACCCGGACTAAAATCCGTGGCGATGTAAACTTTGATACCGTCATAATCTGTTTCTGCCTCGCTTCAGCTCTGGGATATGGAGCTACCCGCTTTCTTCCTTTCGGCTTCGGATCTCTGGTCCAGGAATTCCGTTTTGCCGCCATTATCGTTCCCTTTTTCGGCATCCTGCTAATCGTTCATCCTCTGAAATATAAATTGCTGAAACTTAAATTGGAGCCCCTGGCTGCGGCTCTGGTCACAGCTACCTTTCTTACCGTATTTATCTTTGGCCTGGATAAGCGGGATGCTTTCGCCTCCGGTTTCAAAGCCATTACTAATCCGGGTCTTGGCAGCCTGTATCAACTTGTTTCTAAGCAGTTCTCTCCCGGTTTTCCTCTTTTTGCTGTGACTCTTTTCCCTTACTTCGCGGTCATCACGTTTTTGGCCTTTTCTTTGAATTCCAGAGCTCCGATCATAAAGAAAAGCAAGCCGGTTTATGTTATCTCCGTCGGGGTTTGCCTTCTTTTACTGACCTCATTTATTCCTTATATTAATACCGAAAAACAGGTCGGCCTGGGCCGTCTGACTAATACTATCGATTATTATGAACAACCTGCCTATGCTCAGATTATGGGAGCCGCTTCCGGTGGGCGTATGATTGTCCCTCCCGGCAAAGGCGCCCTCATTTCCGGAGATTCTCCGGTTACCTTCGGCTGGAAATGGGGCGTCCAAACTGTAAACGGACCGTATAATCAGGGAGACCCCAAATTCTTTCAAATTACCGTCCATCTGGAATGGGAGGAACGCTGGTTAAATTATGTCGCTCCCCGTGAAAATTTAATGCAGGAAAGCGCGGCGAAATATATTTTTATTCGTGACAACTATGCGCTTCCTTCTAACCTGACGGGTGTGTCTACTATGGTTAGCAATTCCTACGGCAAATTACTATCGTTGGATGAGAATGTGGCATTTGCGAATCGGGTCACTCCGGTGTTGATCGATGTAGCCAAACCTCGCGAGGTCACGGAGTTTTTCAATATTCTTTTACCCTCTGGTTACAAATGGGTTCTGGTAGATGTTCATGATGTGCCGGATGATTTAATCAGCAAATTCAGTTATGTCATGTTGGACGATTCTTCCCGTATTTCGGCTTATCCCGGTAAGACCGTATTCCTGTTAAATAACTCCATTTCGCCTTCAGTCTTGGAAGACCGGGGTGTTATCAGGCTTGATTTGCCTTATTTAACTTATACCAACCGTATTTTTTATCATGGTGATGAAGCTAACGGTTATATGTGGACTGGCTGGGATGCCTGGCCCGGCGCCCGGATTACTTCCGATATCCAGGATGGAGTCGATGCCGTTAGTAAACTTTTGTCTCCCTATCTGGCTAAGCTGACCTATTCCGGAGCCGGCTACCGGGCTGCGGATACCAGAATTGAAATCTCCACTTCCCCCGGGTTTACTCTGGTCAAAGACAGCTATTTTCCTTACTGGCAGAGTCCGCAGGGCCCCATTATTTCGACCAGCCAGGGCTTTATGCTTATCCACTCGGATTCAGACAGCATTGTGCTGACCTACAGAAGGCCTTTATATTATATCTTGGCTGCGGCCATCAGCGTCCTGGTACTCCTGGCCGTAGTAACCTTGTTGCTAGTCGTTGCTTTTTCACGAAAAGCATCCTCTAATTCCCACCGGAAAGCTTCTTCGTAATTTCATCCTGGCTTAGACCGGTAATGGCTACAATTTTGTGGTGGCTCTTGTCCCCGGTCAGGATTTCAATGTTATCCTTCCGGAGACCCAGAAATTTGCTGAGGAATATGATCAGTTCTTTATTCGCTTTGCCTTTGTCCGGCGGCGCCCCGATTTTTATTCTCCATTCCCCATTGCTGAAGTCAACTACCTGACTCCTTCCTGCGTTGGGCGTCACCTTGATGGCTATTCTGGTTTGATTTACCGGCATTAAGACCGCCATTTAACCGTTATTCCCCTTATTTTATCTATCCTCTGCTTTACAATCAATCTTAAAGACTTCCGGTCAAAGGTTTTTCCATCATTGTCATTGCGAGGAGCGTAGCGACGAAGCAATCTCCGTGCTTGGAATATAAACAAACCCTTGGCTTCGGAGTGAGAGAATATCCCTTATCAATGAAAAAGTCTATAGGCAAGCTCGCCCAACTTAAATACAACAGGAAAAACTCTGATAAAAAACAATTCTTTTTCGTTTGTCATTCCCGGCTTGATTGGGAATCTAAAGCAAGATCTTAAGGCCACCGTTTAGATGCCCGGCCCTGGCCGGGAAAAGATCCAGGGGTGATATTCTTTCACCAGTAATACAAGAAAGAAGTCTGAAAATGGACGGACTTTGCTCCCGGAAAAATTTCTCTTTGAAATATACCTCTCTATATTGCATAATTAAGGAATACGGATGCGATTTTCGCGCATTGAGTTTTGCGTAAAGGTTACGGTGCAGAGTTCGCATGGCATACTCTTTTGAAATAGGGCCTATCAGGCCGCCCAGTGAATCTAATTCATTGCTTATCCGTGCCACTCGCAACTGTCCCTGGAATAAGTGCAAATTTTGCAATTCTTATAAAGGCTGTGCTTTTGAGCTGCGCTCGGTGGATGAAATCAAAAAAGATATAGCTACCGCCAGGATCATGCGTGACAAGATTATGGAGATTACCGCCAAAGCCGGTAACTCCAACGGGATGCAAAAAGTCGTCGGCATGGTTCTTAAAGATCCCCCTAACGAGTCCTTCCGCAATGTTGCCCTCTGGTTGATGGGCGGCGGAGAAAACGTTTTTTTGCAGGACGCTGATAGTCTGACTATGAAATCGGAAGATCTGTGTGAAGTTATCTATTATTTGAAAAATCTGTTTCCCGGGATTAAGCGTATCACCAGCTATGCCCGTTCCCGGACCGTCATGAAGAAAAAACCCCTGGAGTTGCTCCGTCTCCGTGACGCCGGACTCACCCGCCTGCATATCGGCCTGGAATCCGGTTTTGATCCGGTCCTGGAGTTCATGGCCAAAGGCGAGACCGCCGAGCAGCATATCAAGGGCGGTCGGAAAGTCGTTGAATCCGGGATTTCTCTCAGCGAATATGTCATTCTTGGCCTGGGAGGGAAAGAGTTCTCTAATCTGCACGCCAGACGCACCGCCCGGGTGTTGAATGAAATCGATCCGGAATTCATCCGCGTCCGGACTCTCACCGTCAATAACAACGTACCCCTTTCCAGCGAAATAGAATCCGGGGCTTTCCTCCGCGCCAGTGATGAAGAAATCGTCCGGGAAGAAAGGACCTTTATTGAAAACCTCACCGTCAGTTCGTTCTATGTCAGCGACCATATTTCCAATCTTCTTCCTGAGCTGGAAGGCAAGCTGCCCCGGGATAGAGAGAAGCTCTTAGCCATCCTGGACCGGTTTGAATCGCTCTCTCCTGAAGAAAAAATCAATTTCATGGTCGGTAGGAGAGTCGGCCTTTACAAGACCCTTCAGGACATGGAAGATTCGCAGAGACACGACCTGGTGGAACAAATCAAACTCAAATTGACCAAGGGCGAAAATAAATTTGACCCTGAAATCATTTTCTCGCTGATGGAAGAGTTTATATAGATATGAATAATCTGGTGGAAGAAATAGGCCTCCTCCTTAATAAGTATAAACTTACCCTGGGCGCCGTGGAATCTGCCACCGG
>DEUU01000432.1 GCA_002362735.1 Dehalococcoidia bacterium UBA3254 | reverse complement strand
CATGACACACCCCGAAAAGGGGGCATAAGTAAAAGAAGGTAATGCAAGACAAAAACAACCCTTCTGTGGTACGCAGATTATTAGAGAAAAATATCGCGACACAGGAGGGTTGTTCTATATGTATCATACAAAGAAAAACGAGAATTCCCAAACCGTAGCTGACACCACCACTGATAAATGCCTGATCTTTCTTAAGCCATTTTTGAAGCAATTGGACAAGCTACTGGATGTACGCCTGGTACGTACACTGGCTAATACTGTCACTTCTATAGTCCGCCACCGTCAGCGTTCTACAGCTCTACTCCTAAGTGAACTCGGAGCCTTTCTCACCGATCCGGAACATGCTCCAGCCGGTACCAAGCGTCTGGCCAATCTGATCCATAATCCCCGTTGGCAGGCCGAGGAGATCGATAACTATCTGCTGGAAGCCAGTCGCCAGAGAGTAGAGCAAGAGATTCAGCAATCCCAGCGGAAGTATGTATTATGCGTTCTGGATGAAAGTGAGTTGGAAAAACCGGAAAGCAGTCAGTGGGAAGGACTGGCTCCGGTCATTTCCAGTAAAGCCAGACGCTTATCCCGACCTCGTCCCAAGATGGGGCCAGGTTACTACCGGGGACCACCGGGAGGGCCAATCGTGGTGCCCGGTCTGGATTGGGAGGGAGTTCTGTTAAGCCACTGGGGACCGGTCTATGAGCGCTCTCAGCTTACTTTGGGAGCTTGGAGTTGGGATAGTAAATCCCATCGGATAGCCACCTCAGGCTCAGCGGATTCCCCTTATTGGAAGAAAGTCGAGTCTAAAGCGAAGTTATTAGGCCGGGTAGTTGAGGCCTGTGGAGCAGACAAGCTCTTGCATGTCTGGGATAGAGGCTTGGCCAATGAACCCTGGCTCGGTCGAATTCTGGATAAGGGCTGGCATTTTGTAGTGAGATGGAAAAAGGGGAACAAGCTGCGTCCGGCCATAGCTCATTCGATTGGCAATCCAGATGCCAGCAACAGCGCCAAAGAAAAAGACGGCGTAGTAGCCTGGAGGCTAACTATGAGGAAGCGACCCTGGGGACATCGCCGGATCACAAATCCCCGCAATCCTAAACAGTTTGTTAATGTCTATTATGGTGCCGTCCCGGTTTGCTTACTGCACCGGGATGAGCCCTTGTGGCTGGTCTGGGCTCGCATCGGTAAAGAGAGCAAGCTAAGGAGAGGAGTGAAAGAACCTTGGAGACTATTAACGAGCGAAGCAGTGACAACAGAGGAGGAATGCTGGCAGATCGTAGAAGCTTATGCGGGTCGCTGGCAGATTGAACAGATGCTGCGGTATGGAAAAAGTGAGTTGGGAATCGAAAGTATCCGGGTTAAGGACTGGGAATCGCGGAATAAACTCCTGGCCATAGTGGGTCTGACCTATGCTTTTTTGATTGATTTATTAGCAGACAGCACCGGTTCACTCTTAAATCAGGTCCTGGCGTGGGCTCATCGAACCGGTCGTCAGGCTAATTCGGCCTGGCGACCACTATATCGTTTGAGATTGGCTCTTTCGGCTCTCTGGCAAAGATACACCCCGATCTTCCAGGGTTTCCCTTGAAAAATTCGGGGTGTGTCATGTTCGTCCGCTAATGATGGTTGGAGCAGCTATCCACTACCCTGGCCCGGATAGTGAATTATTTCATGGATGACATTAATTAGCCTTGGCATGAAGAAAAGAATCACGGTGTTTTAATCCTGGTAATATTCCATCCTGTTTTTTTAAAGTCCCACTGTAAAAGCTGAAAGCCAGCCTCATCTTTTATCGCGAAAGTGCCGCTATGCCTCATATCACCATCGTCAAACAAAAATGGCAGTTCTGGAGACTCTTGATGGAAAGGGAGATGGGTATGGCCTAGAACGATCCCTTTATAATTATGGCCTTCTTTTTGGGATTTATTTTTCAGTCCGATTGAGGCTCTTAAATAGACCAGATATACCGCTATTAGATATCTTTCGGTGATATTTAACCCCTTGAGCCTGGAGGGTGTGACTCTAGGATGAAGCTTATTCCAGAGCCAGATAAATTGACTGGGAAGATACTCGATGGTGGGATCATATTCATGGCCATGACAATACCAGATATTATCATCGGAGAAGGGTTTAACCAAACTAATCGGGCTGATGGGATTGCCTAGAGCTGGATTATCACGGTATTTTTCCAGTTCATGGTCATGATTACCAGGAACTAATTTGGTAGGAAATTCAGCCGAGAGATCTCGAAATTTTTTAGTTATGGGGTGATCCATACAGGTATCCAGACCGTTTTCCAGTATATGAAACCAATCTCCCAGACCCCAGATTTCGTCTCCGCTCCGGGCATTATCACGAATATATTGGATGGCCTGCTCCATAACGGGATATTGGGACTGTTCATGTCCAATATGTAGATCAGAAAGGATAAACTTCTTTTTATCGGCCATAATTAAATTATAACCCTACGATTAAGATCTCTACCGAGTAATAAGCATACCTGCTGACAAATATTATTATGTCGCAAACATATAATGTAAATGGATTGGGGTATTGATTCTCTAAAGACTCCTGCTGTCAAACAGGCTAGATACTGAATCCTGGTATTAAGACCGTTGAGATTGGGGAGGAATGGTATGAAACTCGGTAGATATATTAGACCTATTGTGATTTTGTTCTTGATCCTGGGATCTATACTCTCGAG
>DEUU01000268.1 GCA_002362735.1 Dehalococcoidia bacterium UBA3254 | reverse complement strand
TGGAAAATTTCAATCAAGGCTACAGCGCCATACTTGTGGATGATGTCAGCGTATTTCTTGAATCCCTCAAAATCGGGCCCCGAATATTGGGTATAATCAACTGGCTTAAAGGGCATCCGTGCGGCGTCTGTAAAATTAACACTGGTCTCACCCAGTATAACAGCCGCGGCACCACCCCTGGCCCGGTCTTCAATCTTCCGGTAATGTATTTTGCCTTTTTCTTTACCCTGAACCTCCAGTGGAAAGCTCATCGGTCCAGTGACGATTCTATTCTTGTAAGTCAATTTATTGATTCTAATAGGTTGGAAAAGGTGCGGATAATTAGACATCGGCTACTCCTATTACTTTATATCGACAGAACGCATCGCGATTTAGTTATTATTGTGCCACCGTCTCCGTCATTAATCAACCGGCATCCTATACCAAAAAACCTTGTGTCGTCTTTTCTGTTATTATAATTAGTCAAGCAATAGAAAATAATGGGCTCTGGTTGGCCAAAGACCCTACAAGAGGCTGTGAAAATCTGCCTCTTGACTCTAACTTCTCAAGAAAAAGAGGCCGTCAAAAACACCCCCAAAAAGGATCTAATCCGCTTTCACGTAGATTTGGCGATGCGAATCCGCAATGAGTTTGGTATGTGGGAAGGTAATGATGAACTCATCCGATCCTGTGGAGCCTTTGAGCGGGATGATGCCTTTATGACCATCATGAAAGAGGTTTGGAAAGAACTTACTGGCGTCCCTACAGACACTATCTAAACATAGTATCTGTTTCCATGTGCTCAGCATGACCGACAACTTGGTGGTGAACGTCCACTTTAGACTTGGCAGAAGAAACTATTAGCCTGGAATAAGGGTGTCCAGTCTGGGGGTAGAACCTGAAAGCGAGAGGATGAGGACTTATCGCCCCCCTCCTTCCGATTGTTATACCAGGAGATTAAAGATATAATCGAGTATACCCGCATAGCGACCCGAGAAAGCATAATAGTATGGCATGGAAGATCTCAATTACTTAGATAATAAAGGAAAAGGCAGATTCACAAGGAGAGTTGGATATGGCTGATAATTATGACTGGCTTTTTCAAAGACGAGCTATCGGTTCCCAAACAGCGCCGAACCTTCTGGTACTCCAACCCCTGGAACGCGCCGATGGAACGGCTGAAGGCAAGCCCAGTGAATCGGCTTATTGCTGGTATCGAAAACTAGCTGCAGGTCATTGGGGTGTCATGTTTGTAGAAAACACCACCTGTTCAGATGATCCAACCGAGAGGGGTCATATGCCTGACGGATTTCTGATGACTGAGAGTAATCTTCCCGAATTCAGGCGGCTGGTTCGGGAGATCAAGGAAGTAAGTCCCGAAACAATTCTCATGATACAACTTAGCACGGGTGCGCCGGGCAACGATCAGGAAGGAAATAATAACTTCATGAGTCTGCCTGCTTCGACGATTAACCGGTTGCTGGCAAATATGATAAGAGGAGCCGTTTTGGCAGCTGAAGCTGGTTTCGATGGGATGGATCTTAAGCTCTGCCACGGACATCTTACGTTTCAACTCTTGTGTGAAGCCAATAAGAGGCAGGATGAATGGGGCGGAGAGACCCTCAGACAGAGAGCTCGGTTTGCCATAGAAGCAGTCCAGGGGACCAGGGAGGAACTTACCCACAATAGAAAAGAAAGTTTCATCATTGGTGCTCGGATTTCCGAATCCAACCTAGCCAACCTAAAGGATATCGTTGAGGTCCTGGATAAAGTTCTACATCTGGACTTCATAAATGTTTCTAACTTTCCAGATATCTTCAACGCCGACGCCATTTCCGTTCTGACACAGGCGGTGAAGATGATGAAGCCCCAGGCAACCGTCATTCAAGGTGGCTTCACCTCCTATTTAGCCCACCACGGGAACCCGGTTGAGAAAATGAGACTCGTTCTGCAAACACGATTAGCTCCGGATTTCGTGGGCTTCGGTCGACAGGCCATTGCCGACCCGTTGACACCTGAGAAACTTAGAAACAATCAATTTGAAGAAATCAATTGGTGCAAGCGATGTAAAAGCTGCTTCGCGCAGAAAGGGTGCAAACACTATAGCGAAGAATAGGCCAGACTGAAGAAGACTGTCACCAACCGATACTATTCATCACGTTTCCACGATGTTCACAGGCCTTCAATCCAGAACTGATAATTATTCTTTGTCAGAATCACGATTATGCATGGGAGAGAGTTCTATTTCACCTGCCTGTCCCGATAAATTCGTTGATACACTCCTATAACTTCAATGGAACAAAGACTTCTCTACCAGTTTTCTCGCAGTTTCTGAATCGCCTATATTAACCAAAATCTCAGGCTCGGCTGTGTTGATCAAATAGGCAATCTGTTTCTTGGCCTGTATTTCCGAGGTTTGACGTAACTGCTTTAGACTGCGATTACCATTTCCAATATTTTGTAGGTTCCTTATGACTACCGTTTTCTGGTGCTAAATCCCAATGGCTTGTATACCTCAATTTCAACCTCGGCTAATGTAACTACTGGCTTTTATATCTTGATTTATGTATATGTGGACATCCAGATGATTACGTGAAATAAGATTTCCATATCTCCAAAAAGGTAAAAGTTCCTTAGAAGTTATAGCAAAGCTAAACCAGATATCTAAAAATTGGGTTCAAAAAGAAATCCTTATGGAACGATTAAGAATTACATGGAACTCAATGTTGTTTCAGGTAGAGACCGGGAACCCCTGCCTCCCCGTCTAATCTTTTGAAGCTAAATCTTATAATCGGCAAAGAAGATATAAGAAAAATGCCTAATAATGAGGCTAAATTGAAAATGGTGGAGACGGGGGAGAGTTCGTATTACATCTTCAATATTTTCAGCGGGGCTTTATCCCCTATTGGCATAGGCTCGAACTCCATCTTACCGTCCAATTTATAATCTCGTAAAAGTGAGTAAAACCATAGCTGTTCAGTTTTTTATGTAAAATATTTCTAACTAGTGAAAGTTTGGACTTTGGACAATAAGTTGTAAAAAACAAAAGAACTGCGTAAAACTGAAATTGTGATCGAAAATAAAATAGCGAATCATTTTTCGCAGTTCCGATTACAATTATATCATCAGCACTTTAACAAACGAGACGATACCTTAATGGATTTGGTGGATGCTTTAAGCAGTAACACTCAGGCTCGTTCAGTGGTTGAATTAAGCCTTAACCCCTGCTTTCGCCGGGACTATAATTCCCTGTTTAAAAGTCTGGATGAATATCAAGCAGCCTGGGTCCATATGAATCTGGCTCAGTTGGCTGCCCCTTATCTCCCTCATCCTCTCCGACAACCTTTCTGGTTATTAGGCCTGGATGTGACAGCTTGTTCCCGTCCCTATGCCAAAAAGTTAGCTGATAAAGGCTATGTCTATCAGCCTAATCCGATCCGGACCAATAAACCGATCACTATTGGTCATCAATATTCCTCAGTGTGCCTCTTACCGGAAAGAACTGCCCAGTCTTTCAACTGGGTAATCCCTCTAAGTAACAGACGAGTCGTCAAGGGGGATGATAAAGAGATGGTCGGCGCTCTTCAAATTCGTCTTTTACTTCAGGATGAGACCTTACCTTTTCACAATCAGTTATGTGTTGAGGTAGCCGACTCCAGCTATAGCAAACCGGATTCCTTATTGGCCAATATTTCCACTTCTAACCTGATCATCATTACCAGGGTTCGCTCCAATCATGTTTTCTACTGTCAGCCTCCAGCCACTAAAGCCGGCCGAGGGCATCCTAAATGGTACGGACCCGCCTTACGCTTAAAAGAGGCTTCCACCTGGCCTTCTGCGGATGCTAAAGTGAGTACTACCTTTACCAATGGTAAGAAGCAAGTCTACCGGGTTGAGATAGAAGCCTGGGATAACCTCCTCATGCGAGGCAAAAGCCAATCAGATGGAACGCCAATGCGTCAGTATCCTGTGAGATTGGTACGAATCCGCTTCTTCCGCAGCCAGGGAGAGGAGGTTTACGCTCATCCCCTTTGGCTAATCATAATGGGAGAAAGACGACTGGAAATAAAGTTGGAAGAGATATTCTCCGCTTACCAGCAGCGTTATGATATGGAGCACTTCTTTCGCTTTGGCAAACAGAGATTGCTGCTAGCTCATTATCAGACTCCGGAGGTAAGACACGAAGAGAACTGGTGGCAAATAGTCCATCTGGCTTATCTGCAACTATGGATAGTTAAGGAATATGCCAGTAATCAGCCGCGTCCCTGGGAACGTTATTTGCCGGAGTTGAAAGATAGGGTCTCTACACCGGCCATGGTTCAGCGTAACTTTGAAGCCATTATTCGCCAGTTCGGTACACCGTCAACTTTACCCAAACGGCGGGGTTATTCGCCGGGACGCCTGAAAAGTAAGGTTCCTCTATTACGACCAGCTAAATCCGTTATTTATTCCCGGCGTAATTGATCTTTTTCGTCTCGTGGATTCAGTTTTTAAGGTGCTTACTTTACCCCGTTCGCTAACGGGTTTACGGCACTATTTTGTCCAAAGTCCAAGAAAGTAACTGTTTCAAATATTATCACCATTGCACAAATATAGGGATGTTTGCTCCGTTGTAGATATGGTTATACTAAAGACAATGGGTATGCCTTGTCTATGTTATAGTGCATAGGTACGAATTTGGTGGAAAATAAATGTCAAGAATACGTCACACTCATCTCAATAGAACAGCGGAAGTGGTAAAGCTGTATGGCGATTTTAATTCACTCAGGAACCCTGGGAAACAGACACCGGACTCTTGTTTGAGAAGAAAGGAAACGTCAAAAAACCACCTCACCAATCTCGAAAATTAAGGCTATCAAAATGAAAAGACCTAATAACACCACCACCGCGAAAACAAGAACAGACCGCTCCTTATTCTTCAAAATACTGATGAGCCCGGTTACAAAGGAACCTAAAGCTGAGATACCAAAGGCAAAGATTGCAATAAGAGCAACTAACCAAAACCGCCCCGATTCACCGGCATACACACTCTTGGAGCTCAAAACCAGGACGAATACGAAGGATAAAATGAAGGTGGCAGCTAGACCGACCGACCACCAACCCAATGAAGTTTTCGGCAGCATGATAATCCGCATATTCATCACTTCCATACCAAATATCTCATGCCAGGATTACAGTCCCTTGCGGTAATAGGCATATATTGAGAATAAAAAGAGCGATAGGTCAGCTATGAAATATCTGTTTGTTTCTGTAGGCTCTTGATATCCCTCATTTATTATTTCTATTATTTCTGCAAGCCAAGCAGTGAAGTAGCCCCGCCTATCAGACTATATAAGCCAATTGCCATGGCCACAAAGACAAGAATAGACAGCTCCTTTCTCTTCATGATACTAATGAGCCCTGTTATAAAAGCGGCTATTGATATGCCCGTAAGAACTCCTGTTAAGGTATAAGCAAGAGGCATATTGTAATCTGGTCCAGGACCAAGGATTACTACGAACAAAGCAAAGAGTAGAATACTAGCTACACATAAGCCAACCGACCACCAACCCAACGAAGTCTTCGGTAGAATACTAATCCTCAAATTTAACACCTCCCGTAACAATGACTTCATGTAGCTAATGTTTCAAAATACTACTATTTTAGGGACACTAAAGCCCACTTTTCCTTGAAAATTCCCCCTCGTTCGACTTTGAATTCTTTTAATATTTTCTCCCATTCCGATTTGTCGACATACCCTAGAGGAGGTCCAAATCCCAAGCAAATATATGCGTGCCCTCCCGGCTTGAGAATACGTTTTATTTCGTTCACCGCTGACTTTCTATGGTCAAACATGGAACACAATAGGCCATTCGAAAGAACGAAATCCACGGACTTATCTTTTATAAAGCCCACATCCGCCGCAGACGAAGCATGTGCTTCAATATTGTGACAGCCGCCTTTATGTGCCTTTTTCTTTAACGCTTGGATACACTTTGCGTCCAAATCAACTGCGTAAACTTTTCCATCATGACCAACTAGGTCAGCCAGAGCCAGAGTATAATAACCTCTGCCACAACCGAGGTCAGTCACTATATGCCCATTCTTAATGTAAGGTGCTATGAACCCCATAAGTTTTTGAGTTGGCTCAAATAATCTACTGATTGGTTCTGCAATCGCTAATGAAACATGCCAAGGAAATACCCTCGAGAATAGCTTGGGCTTTGGTTGTTCTTTGGGTCGTTTCTCTCTTTCAACTTTACGCTTTTCTTCGCTCATCTCGATCTCCTGCACTTTTACGTGCAACCGTAATATCAATAAGAATAACTCTTGTCCCTATCTCTAATGTAAAAGACCTTACTAATCCTTTCCGATTGTATCCCTCAACTCTCCTTCTTCTTTCCAATTAGGATTATTACCCGATACAACTCGTTGCAAAGCACACCCAGGAACTGGCAAAGGCGAGTAAGAATCAGTAAATTGGTGTCCATCCACCAAATGAGAAGTGTAGATTAGGGGCTTTATTATAGCCCCATCGTATATGATTGTCAATAACCGAAAAATGGCTACGGAACTGCCCGTGCGGAACGTAGCTGAAACTATCGAAAGGAGACTGATTCTAACCTAAATATGTTTTGAAAAAAGATGAAGCCCGCTTCAGAATTGAGACGGGCTTTGTCTTTTATCTAGGAAGCGAAGGAAAATAATCTCATCCACCTCTAAATTTGATCATAGTTTTGTTACCTGATAGTGAAGTCATTGTTACTGATATCGGATATGACAGAATTAGTTACACTGCTAATTCTTATCCTGGCCTGTGTAGTTGCGGGACGGGTAACCTTCCAGCTATAGCCCCCATCATTAGCTGTGTTAGAAACGATAGTAGTCCAGGTAGAGCCGCTGTTCCGGGATAACTCAATTTTTACGTTCCCTGAAACATTTTGTGAGGTCCATGTAATGTTCATACTGGTGCCCTTGTTCCAGATTTCACCACCATTAGGTGAGATGATATTGATGGTAGCAGACGGCGCTATATTGACTGTGATAAGGGAATCCTTGGTCCCAACGTCGCTTCCCGCACTATTGGTCACAGTGAGCGTGACGGTGTAGGTGCCGGCAGAGTTGTATGTATATGAGGGATTTTGCTCTGTAGAGTCTACAGTGCCATCGGTATTAAAGTCCCAGGCATAGGTTATGGGAGATGAACCAGTAGATTGGTCGGTAAAGTTAACCGTTAGCGGTGCCGTGCCAATGGTAGGATTAGCGGTGAAGACAGCCAACGGAGCTACTGGGGCATTAACTGTAATATAGCTTGTTTTGATTTCATTGTCGCTGCCTACGGTGTTGCTTGCAGTGAGTTTGACTGTGTAAGTTCCTGCAGTAGGGTAGTTATAAGATGGGTTCTGGAGGTTGGAGTCTATGGTACCGTTGCTATCAAAGTCCCAGGCCCAAGAAGTAGGTGAGTTGGTAGACTGGTCGGTGAATCTCACAGTCAGGGGTGCAGTGCCGCTGGTCGGGCTGCCGCTGAAGGCCGCTATAGGTGCTACTGGGTTCACCGGCGTTGCTAGGCGGAGCACTGTTACACCGTAATGCTTCATTCCAGCATAGCTTCCACCCCAGGTCATTTGATGAGTGGCATAATCCCAGGTATCGTGCACGTAGACAATATTACCTGTAGTATTATAACCAACCCCGAGCATGGTATGCCCGCTTACCTGTATAAGTACCGGCCTTCCGGCATCGATTTCGGCCTCATAATTAGCAAAGGTAAACCCTTTTAGCCGATTAGTACCCTGTCCCTGGATATATTGATTGAAAGCGGCGGTTACAACATAACCTTTGGA
>DEUU01000379.1:545-5113 GCA_002362735.1 Dehalococcoidia bacterium UBA3254 | reverse complement strand
GCCAGCGGGCTGATTACATTCCAGGAGCCGAAGTTGAAGGCCAGGGTAACATGTGTCCAGCCCAGTTTATCTGCTAAAAGCAGGAAAGAACTGTAGGTGCTTTCCAGTTGCAATCCTCTTTGAGCATGATAGCTGAGCAGATTCCGAATGGCATCCTGACCAATAACCATAAAGGGTAAAGCTACCACGAGACAAGTCACGATGAAAGTAATAACACCCGACCAGAGTTGACGGTATTGCTGGTTATGTATATAGTCGAAAATAATAATCGGGGCAATTACCGCCGGGTAAATTTTAGTTAAAGTCCCCAAAGCCAGAAAAACCCAGCCAGTCCTATGGTGTCCTGTCCAGAAATAATATAAAGCCAGCAGTACCATGATCGAAGGGAAAATATCGAATTGCTGAGCAACTATCGGACCAATCGCCAGTATACAAACAGTGTAGACTATCATCAGTTTCCAGGGCGATTTTCCCAGGCGCCGAGCGATGCTGTACACAAAAAATAGTCCAATCAAACAAAATATTAAAACTTCGGCCTCAAAAACAGCGGCGAAAATGGGATAAGTTGAAGCTACAAGGCGCGGCAGAAGAAAGAAAAGCAACGCCAGCGGAGGATATTCAAAAGAAAAATCACTGTAAGGCACCTGGCCGCGCATGACTTTGGAGGCGTCATCAAAATACAGGGCTGTGGCGGTATAAGGCGTCTTATAATAAACGAGAAAAACCAGCAGGAAAATTAAAATCAAAGCCAGTACGAAGAACAACAACTGCCATTCCGGACTTAGTACCTTACCTGTGTTTAGGCTGGCGGGAGAATTTTCCCGGTTTTTTGCAATGGCATTTTTCATATCATAATTCGGTCATAGCTTACCCCATGTTGACCGTAAATCAGGAAAACCATGGAGATTATAAAAGAAAGAACTTACCTCTTATATTTTACCACAACCTAGGTAATAGTCTGATGGTAGAACTCTATTGCTTTCGTTCCTATCTCGTTTAACTTCTGACAAATTTCCGCGAGAGGAGACGGCATACCAGCATATGTACCCGTAGTATAATCGCTATAGGCGCTCAAAAAGTTGGCAGCCTTGACGGTCTTATGGATACCCTGATAATTAATTGAGATCAAAGAATTCATATCCCCGGGATGGTTAATACCATCCGGACCGCTATATCCCGGAAACTGGTAAGCTTCCGTTAACTCACCAGCTTTACTCGTAATCAAAAACATTAAACCGTTAAACTCATCTTGAGAGAGAACGCCGGTTTTCCAGATTCTTGATCCCTCTCTCCCGAGGTCAGGTCTTACTCCCGCTTCTTGCAGTAAAATAACCAGCCGGTTATCATACAGATACAGGTACTCACGAGTGGTTGAATTCTGATAAGTGACGCCCATGACGATAATCGGAGCATTATTAGAAACTTCAGTGCCTGCCGGTAAATTAATCTGAGTACCAGCTATTGAAACGGTTGCCGAATGTTCAACTTCGGGATGAAAAAATGCCCAAATTCCACCTCCCAACAGCGCTAACCCTAAAACAAGGGCAACCGCTACCACTTTCTTCATCTTTTAACCGTTCCCCTGATTTTTTAATAATTTTTCCTGCGCAGCCATCTTCCTTTTCCGACTCCGGTAGACACTCCACCAGATTATCCCCCCAATTATGATCCAAACAGGGCTGAAGATAGCCAACCAGATCAGGACGTTTATGAAAACGCGCCCAAAAGCAGTAAATCCATTCCAGGCGCTGCTGGCGACGCTACCCGGTTTCCAACTGCCTGTTACGTTAATATAAGAGTTGCGGGATAAAGTGTTTACGTAACCCTTATCATCAGTGACTTTAAGAGATACAAAATAAGTACCCGGACTCTTATAAGAATGGGTGGGGGATTTTTCGGTAGAAGTTCCGCCATCGCCGAAGTCCCATTGATAATTATAAGGAGCAAAGCCCCCGGCTACTTCGGGATTGAAGCGAATCACTTCGTCCGTACCTACATTTATCTTGTCTGCGGTAAATTTAAGAGCCAGGACCGCTTCCTCGAGCTGTACATTTATTAGCGAAGTGGACGTAGTACGCTGTAGATATTGCATCCTGCCTTTGGCTTGCTCTATTTCACCTCTGACGTTTGTGAGCTCACGCTGAATGCTGAGAATATCTTCAGTTTTAGCGGCTGACTCCATAATCTTGAGCAATTGAGCCTCGGTGGCTTCCAGGTTTTTTACTCTGGAATCCAGATCGACGTATTCTTCGGTCACATCCTGACTGGAGGTCGACTCACTGGTCACACTCTTGGCCAGACCGCGCAAATCGACTATAGCCTGATCATAATTTTCTGCCTTAACCCGGAAAGATATGTTACCAACGTTCCTTTCCCCGTCTTTCCACTTCTGTGAATTGACGACATAGCCCCCGTACCTGGCAGCTATCTGGTTAATACCATCGATTGCAACTGAAATTTCGTTCACTACCATTTGAACGTTACCGGTACGGATGACCATACGATCCGAGGGTAAGGACGAATTCGTTGAAGACGAATCACTGCTATAAACCGGAGGTACTGCCGTGGTTGGAGCCGGCGTTTTGGTCGATCCATTATAAGATGGAGAACCAGGAATCGTGACGGTTATAGAAGGTGCAGGCACCGAACCTCCTTGTCCGGATGATCCCACGTAAGGCGGCGCTTTGGTTGCCGGTGCTGCGGTAGTGGTTGTCGGCGCAGTCTGTGGATATGATTCATGTGAGGAACTAGCGCATGAAATGGAAGCTAATAGTAGAATAACCGCCATCAATCCCATCACAATCCAATTTTTCATTTCAGGATCTCCTTCAAGTAATTTATATTATTATGCAGCCAACCCGGAGACTAGAGATAACTTTTCACTGCATCTTTATGTATATACGATGGAACGGCAAAAGTATTACACGCATTCCAAATGCTTTTCTACCAATATGTAACGAAATATTTCTCGAAAGGTTAGCAATGGGATTCGATGAACATTCAATATCAGAGGGTGTTTGCAATGATGGGAATTGATTTCTAGGTAATACTCACCGGATCAATATCCACTGCCCAGCCTCGACTGAAGGAGATTCCGCTGAGGAAGGAAGAAGGATCCGGAGCTCTGAGCACAAGTTGCCATCGGAAACTCCCGCGGAGGCGGTAGATATATGCCGGCGCCGGTCCTATGATAGAGACACCACCAAGACCCAGAGCATCTCTTTTTTCGAGCAACAGCTGCTTCATTTTTTTTACTTCTTCCTGGCAGTACAATTCATTGATATGGGTAAAGGTTAGTCTGGTTAACCGGCTAAAAGGCGGATTGCGTAATTCGAAACGGTAGGAAATTTCTTTCGTATAAAAAGTGCGGTAATCATGTTTAGCCGCCGACTGAATGGCATAATGCTCGGGTGAATAAGTCTGAATTATTACTTTACCTCCTGCCGGTCCTCGTCCTGCCCTTCCTGCCACCTGACTCAACAATTGGAAAATCCTCTCGCCGGCGCGGAAGTCCGGCAGATTTAATGCGATATCAGCGCTAATGACTCCTACCAGCGTTACAGCAGGTAAGTCCAGACCCTTTGCGATCATTTGCGTTCCGATAAGAATGTCCGCCTCACCTGCTCTGAATTTGTTGAATATTGTCTGGTGAGTTTGACTGCGTCCGTGAGTTACATCGCTGTCCCAGCGTAAGATACGCGCTCCGGAGAAAATTTGGGCAGTCTCCTGCTCTAATCTTTCAGTGCCTATTCCCAAATATTTTATGCGGCGGCTTCGACAATTTGGACAAAACTGGGGGACCTTAACTCGATAATTGCAGTGATGACAGACGAGCTCTTCACCGGCTATATGATAGCTGAGAGGCAATTGGCACCGTTTACAACGAATCACCCAACCGCAATCACGGCATTCTACAAAGGCTGCCGCCCCGCGGCGGTTGAGAAATAATAATACTTGTTCATGATTATTTAAAGCAGTGACAATTGAATTATGTAAAGATCGGCTAAAGAGACTGAGATTACCCGTCTTGAGCTCGTCTCTCAGGTCAACTACCTCAACTTCAGGCAAGGGAGACCCTTCATTCGGGGTGACTCTTTTGAGAATTTCCAATAAACGATATCCACCGTTTAAAGCCCGGTAATAGCTTTCGATATCTGGAGTGGCGCTGCCCAGAACTACCGTAGCTCCGGCTAACTCTGCCAATTTCAGGGCTACTTCCCGGGTATGGTAGCGCGGGACGTTATCTTCCTGTTTGTAGGTCCATTCATGCTCCTCATCTATTATGATTAAACCAAGGTCCGGCTGAGGAGCAAAGATTGCGCTGCGGGGACCGATCACGACATCGAATTCTCCTTGCTTAATACGATTCCATTCATCAAACCGCTCACCCAGAGAAAGTTCGCTGTGAAGAACCGCTACCTTACCGGGAAAGCGAGAAATAAATCTCTCAATAATCTGAGGAGTCATGGCGATCTCAGGAACCAGAACGATGCCCCTTTTATGAAGCCTTACAGCTTCACTTAATGATTGGAGGTAAATTTCAGTCTTGCCGCTGCCGGTGACCCCGT
>DEUU01000379.1:0-297 GCA_002362735.1 Dehalococcoidia bacterium UBA3254 | reverse complement strand
TTGCCGCTGCCGGTGACCCCGTGCAGTAAAAAAATATCTGGTTTAGATGGTAACGTTTTTGTTTTGGACAAACTATCACAAATAGCAGAGAAAACATTATTCTGAGCGTCAGTCAGAGGCATTGGTAAAGACAGATTAATATAATGAAAAGAAAGAGGGTCCCGGTCAATACGCATCTCCCTGATTTCTAAGAATCCTTTTTTCACAAGAGATCGAACTGTCTGAGAATCGCAGCCTGTTTTTTGTTTTAATTCAGACAGGTATAAGGGCTGCGGGTTTTCAAACAGGTATTGAAGT
>DEUU01000063.1 GCA_002362735.1 Dehalococcoidia bacterium UBA3254 | reverse complement strand
ATCATAGTCGGACATAGCATGGGAGGTAAAGCCGCCCTCTACGCGGTCGCCCACAATATAAATAATTTGGCTGATATCGTTACGATGGTGGTAACCATTAATAGTCCTATTAAAAACCTGGACCCCTACTACATTTCCGGAGGTGGTTCGGTAACCAATTATATCCATGCAAGATGGTTACTTTCAGATAAAGGAGTCTCCACTTCCATTGGTTCTTACGATAGTTCAGATGACGGAAAATGGGTAAGCCAGAACAAACACTGGCTGGCTTTTTTTTCCGCCGAATCTGCTCCACTCAGTCCACAGTTTGATATGAATGGCATTGACACCTATCCACATGATATGGACGATGGTCTAGTGCCTATCTCTGCCCAGTATTCTGAAGGTTGTGATGCTGTCTACTATGGTGAGTGGGGCCACGATGATTTCTCGAAACACCCGGAGGTTGCCAGCTATATCACAGACCAGATTTTACTCTATCTGTTTGGTGGCATGATAAAAAGCCCCGTTTTAACCGATAGTGGCATTTACGAACATCATGCAGGATGGTTTCCGGTGAAATACCGTTGGGAAGACGAGTTTGGCCAGATGCCTGACCCGAGTGGTGTCATAATCCCATTTTCTAAATGGATAGAACGGGAAGATATTGTCGGAGGTATCAGGCGTGACCACTACGAAATCAAAATAGTCAATGGTACATCCCTGAGCAGGATTCCTCATATTTCATGGGTAACAGACAACGTGGACGATACTAGATTACGGGTGTGGTCGCAGGCAGAGGGTCCCTTCCGATGGTTCAAAGCAGAATGGAAGGTCTATTCTCAAGAGAGTCGAAAAAGGAAGGTTATCGATGAGATTCCAGCAATTCTCTTAATCGGTCCTAGCTGATGATTCGAGAGCCATACTGCCCAAGCCAACTGTTGCCAATCAAGTTATATGCTAAGCTGGTTCCGAAGTCTAGATAGCCGCATTAGCTTCTCTCTCATTACGATGCCGATCAGTTCGTTATCCTTCAAAACAGGTATACTGTTGACTCTTAATTGGTCCATTTGTTCGAGTATATAAGCTGCGGATTGTTCTCCTTGTACGGTGCTAACCGCCGCGGCCGGTATCATGATATTTCCGACTGGAATCGAGTCCGAATGTAACTTTTTAACGCGTTTCATATTTCCGATGGTCAAAACTCCGAGTAGTATGCCCTTTTCGGTGACAGCAAAATAGTCCTGTCCACTTTTCAGAATATGATCCCGGATCACCTGATCCAAACGGCTATTTGGATCGATCGATGAGAACTCACCGGAGATCATATTTTTAGCTTTTATATCCTTAAGGGAGGCCAGCAATATTGCTCGTCTGCGAATCAGTGTTGTTCCTTGTTGTAAAGCCCAACCAAAATACATCAATAACACCCCGTTCTCTATTTGGCGGGATAAAACCAGCAGCAATAATCCTCCTACGGTCAAGATTAGGCTAAAACCCCATCCTAGTAATGTCGTAATCCGTATTGCCCGGAGATAATTACCGGTCGCTCTCCATACGATGGCTACCAGGATTCTGCCTCCAGCCAAAGGTAAAAAAGGCATGAGATGTAATAGAGCAAGCAGATACCAGAAATAGGCTATCCATTGAAGTAAATCAAGGATCAGGATATTACCCGCGCTCGATTGGCCGAGGTATAGCCAATTAAAAATACCCGCCATGATAACGTTCAGGAAAAGTACAACCGCCCCCATAATAGCTTCTAAAGATGGACGCGTGCCGTCTTCAGGGACTTGCGTCGCTTGGCCAAGGATAAATAGTGTAACGTTTCTAAGTGGGATTCCGAGTATAAGGGCTATTATGTTAAAGAGAATTTGACTGATGATCATGGAAATAAGGAAAAGTATGCTGCCGGCCACCCCTACGACAACTCTATGCCAAAGGGGATAGTCCTGTGGAAACTGGGTAACCAAAATGCCTGCAATCAAGACCATTGCAGCATAACACGTGTAGTGTACTCTGGTACGTATTGAGAAAAACCTACCGAGATACTTCCAGTGAATCAAATTATGTCCTGAGTCCATTTTACCTTACGTCACAAATGACCATTAAGCCATTTTAAGTAGTCTTGGATAATATAACTGAAATCAAGATGTTTTATAGATTACAGAATCATATCTTTCCAATAATCGTATTCTCTACCATTCTCACATCTCCCCATCCGACAGTCTCCTTTTTAACATCGTCAGGAACAGGCCTAATATATATTTTATCAAGAGGAGAAGGGACTAGTACGACCGGGAATATCTTCCCGGCTTCCAGTAGCGCACTCAATTTGGAACTATTGTTAGAAATATGAGTGAGAGCTAATGCTCCTACGTGGGATTTTTTCGCTACTTCTGCTGCTTCTGCGGCCGTACTATGTTTATGTGTATAGGCTCTATCAGCATTCCTATGAAGATACGTTGCTTCGTGAACCAACAGATCTGCTTCCTCGGCGGCACTAACCAAAGCCTGATTTGGTCGAGTATCTCCGCTTATTACAATACGCCTTCTCTCACTCTGTGCGATTGGCGCGCTCTCAGTGAGAATCCATCCAAAGGAAACAATATCATGAATGGTTGGGACTGTTTCTACCAGGATATTCCCGAAATTTTTGGAAAAGTTTTCTGTTATAACTTCAAAATGAATAGACGCAGAATGGAGTAAATTAGTAAGATATATCCTGGCAAGGATAGATGGTTGAGGCCCATAAATAGCTAGTAATGAGGTTTTCTTTCTGGATTTCAACAGTGCAGGTAGTCCTGCAAAATGGTCAAAATGCCAATGGGTAATCAACACGACATCAATTCCGTCAGTGTTAAGATGTATTCGGTGAAGTTGCCTTAGCGTACCAACTCCAGCATCTATCACTATTTTGATGCCACCTCCCTCAAACAAACAAGTCGAAGTGGGAGAATATGGATTTATTGTAGCAGCGGAAGTGCCCAAAAAGGTGATACTAAATTCCTCTGATTTCAAGGTTCTTTAACCTCATTAGTCCAGCGCTTAAAAACCTTATATACAGCCTCAGCCCCGATAATTCTATCTGTTCCAAGTTGGAATTCGTTTGGATAGAGTATAAAGGGCTTTGATTGTTCTCCCCCAGTCCCCCCATGACTGGCAACCTGCTCCTCAAAAGCAGCCACTTCATCAATATCTTTCCAGTAGGTGCTCATTACGAGGATATCGGGAGCGTTGGGGAAACTATCTGTCCTCACCAAGTTATGCGGCGTAATCGGACCATAGTCTTTAAGTGGGTTTTCACCCTCTACTACGCCTGTGGAAAGATACATCTTCCCTTTCTTTCCCAGAGCTACGGCTCCTGTTTGATTTGAATGAAGCATGACAAAACCAACCCCCGGATGCGCTACCAAACCGGTGAGGAGACCCGGGAATTCTTTTGTTATTTCCTCAACGGTTAATCTATGTCCTACAAACGTAAATGATATGAGTCCCAGATTACCCGAGGCCAGCACTACTATGTTGTTCTCTTCTTCTTTTCCAACCTTATACTGTTGATTACTGCTAAGCCTGCTATGAATTCTTCTCCCAATTATTGAATTTGAGAACTTAAAATCCCTAAGAGCGGCATCAATATAGTATGCACTTTCATGTTTTGTTCCATATCCTGCCACGTTGTATGCCTTTCCCGGGTCTTGGACAAGGCGGCGGACAACATCCACCAGGCTTTCTCCATACCGGTCCTCGAAAGTTGCACCTTGCGTATGCCCATGGTCAGATAGCACAACGAATTTATACTTTCTGGCGGTATGCATGGCTACCTGTTCCAGTTTACCGAATTCCCGGTCTAGTTTGCGTAATACTTCTAGAGTGTCAGGCCTTTTTATTCCTGAGTGATGAGAAACGTCATCATAACCTGCTAATGTAACATAGACATAAGGTACCCCTGAATACATATCTCCCTTCAGAGCGAAAAGGCTAAAATCCCTGAGCAAGACGGTAATTAACGACCTTAATAAAAAGTAGACTCCCCCCCGGTTTATACGTGGCTTCTCATTTCTAAATCGCTGGCTCCAGGCGGCTTTTTTCTCCAGAATCCAGTCCCATACCATAAGCGAAAAACTCCTCAACATGTTAGATGGATTGAGGAAATATGCGTAGTATGCCCTAAAATCATCTGAAGTCACATCAAATGCCCTGCTGGCTGTCATCAAGACCCGACTGGCATCGCCGGATAAAAGACTAGCTCTAGCCGTACCCCCTTTACTTAATAGACCATTGCCATCAGAAAGCTGCTTTTCTATTTCCGAAATATCTGTTATCGAACTTGAAACTACAATGTTCTGCTTTGTTTTGTCATACCATCTGAATGCAGGAATACCGAAGTTGTTGCCATGAAGTATTCCTGCTTGAGCCGCACTGGTTTGGGACGAAAGGTCCGAATCCCAGAAAGTCAATTTATGGCTTTCACAATCAGTCCAACGCTTCATATTGGGAGCCTTCCCTATATTCATTGCATCATTTAGTACTTTACCTCCTAGTCCGTCTATTTCCAGGAAGACTATCCCAGGCTTACCCAAATCCTCTTTTTCTATGAGTTTCGTGCTATCTCTCTTAAGAATCCCCTGATAAACTAGAGTCTCGTCGTCCGTCGCAAATATGCTAGCCCATACTAACGAGACTAAAGCCATTAACAAAGCGATTAGTAATGTCGAACTGAAACCATTAATCATTAATCCTGGAGAAAACCGACTTGCCATCTCTAGCAGGATAGCCGGAAAAAACAGGGAAATTACAGCAAAAGCTATCAACATGAAAGCGGGAGGTATTCTTTGGAACAATCCCAGAAGGCCTCTAATGAGCAGTAACCATATCAATATGTTAAGTGCTGCCAATATTAAGATTACCCATATTGTTCTAGAGTAGTTTTCTATACTACCGAGTTGAGGAAACATTTTAGTGATGACCAATAACAAAATGACGATGGAGATAAAATTCAAGAATACCCGTAGTGCTATTCTGGCTTTATTAACGCGTGGAAACTGGCAGATGTTTTCCGATTTCATGTTTCTTTGTTCCCTGTACTTAGATGTTTTTAATTTCTGGAAAGAGAATAGTTCTCAATTAACCTTGGTTTAAAGCTATTCTGTGCAGAACTCCTTCTCCAGATAATGTGAGTTCTCTGCTTATTCTGCAAACAAACACATGACCTGACTCCCAAGAAGTGATGGTGCTTCTAGGAGTCAGGTCATCCGTAATCTCGGCCGTTCTAAACATGCTTAAACAATAGCTGTACGAAAAAGATATTATTTCAATTCATAATATCTAAAGCACCTGGCACTAATTACCGGCGGCCAACAGCTCTCTTGTCTGCTCGGGTTGTCAACTTTGTCGAATATATCGGTGTATATTCTTCTTTCGATCACATGACAAATCGACGAGATTCTGCTGATTCCAGGTATTCTTCCGGGAGACGTAATATGACCCCAATTTTTACCATGAAAACATCATAGTTGTAGGATTTGATATTCCATCTTTCACGGCTTATCTTGGGTAGTTCAACCTCAGATTCGGCAATATAGCCGACCTTACCATGGTATTTAAGATAATTCGTAGAGAGGTGATCTATTGGCTCGTCATCTTCGCTCTGTAGAATCACCTTTACCCGATGCCCAACATCAAACTTTGGTGTTTGTACCTGAATATCCATATATCCCTCCCTATCCACCACAGGTGATCCTGTCTGGTACTGTAATCGTGGTTAGAATAGCCGTAGTGGTCAAGCTCATCTAAACTGGTACCAATTTACTGGCTCCTAAATTAAGCCAAGCTACTCCTCAAGAATGAAGGTTACTTTCAACTGGACCCGGTATTCGGATATATTACCCTTTGCATCGATTATGATTTCCTGATTTTCTATCCAGGCTCCTCTAACGTTATGTAGCGTCTTTTGAGCTCGACTGATCCCCTTTTTCATTGCATCATCAAAACTGATTGCAGAAGATGATTTGATTTCGGTTGTTCTTGAAATAGACATTTTAAGATCCTTTATTTTATTAACTTATACTTCTATCCGGTTAGTCTCCGGATTTACCAAAGAGCCAGGAATGTAAATACATGTCCAGCCTATTGGGATTAACGTTTTACTCGACGCCACAACCAGATAATCAAGAAAATTATCCCAATGACGAGTAAAATCCAGAGGATCGGACCTGACAGGAAGTGAAAAAGTAGACCCAGTAGCCATAAAATTAGGATGATGACAGCAATGATCACGAGTAAATTTAACATATTGACCTCCTTTCACCTATTTTCACTGATAACAGTATTCCGAACGGAATATACCAGCTTGCTCTGCATCTTCATGGTCCTGGTCCATAAAAAGGCATACCTTTCCTGGGGAGACATGAAAATCCAATTCACGCGTAATGAAATCGATTTGACATACCCTAACAGCAGGTTCATCGGTCATTAACACCCGAATAACGTGGAGAATCTGACTGGTCTGCCTTATAAATGAGATTACCGGTGGAGACGGCAAGGTAAATCAGACCCACAATCATGGTATGTAATGCCCTCCCTTTGTGAGAACTTGCGGCACGGTGTCAGTGTACCTGCGGCGAACTGCAGCGTTTCGAGTGCCTTGCATTTCGGACATTGGACGATTACATCGTCGAGTTTTATGCTTAAACCATTGTATAGAGCAACCCTTCGTTTGAGTAAGCCACCCGGACGAGTGGCTACTTGCAACGGGTTTCTATATTCCAGTACAGCAACACCACTCATCGTCCTTGACCAGTCCTGATGTGAGACCTGATTCTCTCTAATGTCCATTACCCCACTAGAAGTGCATATTTTCCCTAGTTAATAACAGTATGTACCTTGTCTCCCGAGGCCACAAACCTCTAGAGAGCAGTGTTATCAGGTATCTTGGTGCCGGTTGACTAATCTGGATGGCAGTAGTCGATAATACTGACATTGGTTAACAA
>DEUU01000162.1 GCA_002362735.1 Dehalococcoidia bacterium UBA3254 | reverse complement strand
GGGCGGACAACATGTCCTCGCCTCTGAGATAACGATCGATCGATTCTGCCGCCCGTTTGCCTGCGCCGACAGCACCGATAACGGAAGCAGTGCCCGGGATATTATCACCACCTGCAAATACGCCATGTACGGATGTTTCCAGGGTGATCTCATCGACTTTGTAATAATTACGCTCTGTTGCCACTCCCAGGTTATTGAGCGAGTCTTTATCTATAGCTTGACCGATAGCAACGATGATTTGGTCGGCCCTTAATGTCGTTGTCTCATTATCGTTGTAAGTGGGGCTGAATCGCCCGCTTTCATCAAAAACCCTGGTGCAGCGTTTCAGTTCGACGGCATTGACTTTGCCGTTTCCGAGAATACACTTCGGACCCCAGCCATTATTGATTTTGATATTCTCTTCGAGTACGGCGGCTACCTCTTCAGGTAAAGCCGGCATCTCGTAACGCTGCTCCAGACTTACCATCTCAACGGAATCGGCACCAAGGCGTAAAGCAGATCGGGCAACATCGACAGCAACGTTGCCGCCGCCGATAACCACTATTTTGCCGTTCAGTTTTGGACGGTTGTCCTTGTCTCCAGCCTGACGCAGGAACTCCAAACCGTAAGCGATACCGGTTTTGTCTTCGCCTTCAATACCCAGCTTCCTACTGCTCTGTGTACCGACACTGAGAAAGACGGCTTCATTTTCCTGGCGTAGTTTATCCAAGGAGATATCGATGCCGACACGGGTATTGTAAATAAATTGAATGCCCTTGCGGCGGATAAGCTCTACTTCATGATCCAATACATCTTTCGGCAGACGGTAAGCGGGAATACCCCATCGCAACATCCCACCGGCGCCTGTTGTCGCTTCATAAACAGTCACTGAATAGCCCCGGTCCGCCAAATCGGCGGCAGCGGTAAGACCGGCAGGTCCAGCGCCAACAACAGCAATCTTTTTGGCACTCGCTGGTGGAGTATTCTCTTCCGGAAGAGCAAGTTCACCGGACTTGACCATAATCATTTCTTGGTCAGAAGCGAAACGCTTTAACAACCTGATAGAAACGGCCGAATCAACATCATTGCGTGTACATTGAGACTCGCAGGGATGGGTACAAACCCGCCCGCAGATGGCGGAGAGCGGATTCCGTTCCCGAATAAGATTAACAGCCTTGAGATATTCCTTCTTCTTAATTAATTGAACATAGCCCTGGACGTTAATGTTCGCAGGGCATTCCACTTTACAGGGAGCATGTCCGCTTTTAAGAATACCAAATTTGTTAGGCGTTGCCTGAGCATAGAGCTTGGCGATTGCCTTCCTGGTTCCCATTTCACGGTCAAATTGATTGGGTACGCTTACCGGACAGGCATCGGTACACTGACCACAGGCATTGCATTTGGCTTCATCAACATAGCTGGGAGAGACCTTTACTTTAGCAGTAAAATTACCCGGTTCTCCTTCCAACCCAACGAGCTCGGAAAAGGTGAGTATCTCAATATTTATATTGCGGGCACATTCGACCAGTTTCGGCGATACAATGCAGGTAGCGCAGTCGCCGGTAGGGAATGTCTTGTCAAGGTGAGCCATCATGCCACCGATGGCCGCATCACGCTCCACAAGATAAACTTTAAATCCTGAATCAGCGAGGTCGAGGGCTGCCTGAATGCCGGCGATACCTCCGCCCTGAACCAGAACAGCACCTGTTAATTTCTTTTCACTTTTATCCATGTGGTAGTTATCTCCCGGCAGTTTCAACTATGCCGCTCCTTTTACTGCCTTCAGTACAGCTGCCGGGCTTACCATGAGTTTTTCAAATCCGAGTTCCTTAGGTGGAATACCAAGGGCAAGACCGAGTAACTGTGTAGCATAAATAATCGGCATATTATATTTCTTGCCGAGGAGCTTTTCCATATCGGCCTGTCTTACATCAAGGCTGATTTGACACATAGGGCAGGCGACCACGATGCACTCGGCACCGGCAGCCTGCGCCATCTCAATGACCGCAGCCGACCGCCGGACGGTAATTTCCGTTCGTGTAAGGTTTTGCATACCGCCGCAGCAATCCACTTTGCCTGACCACTCCACATTCGTGCCACCCATTACATCAATCAGGCTCTCGAGAATAGTAGGGTTCTCAGGATCATCAAAGCCGGTAGCTTCCGGCGGACGGACCAGGTAACAACCGTAATAAGCGGCCGCTTTGAGACCCTTTAACGGGTTAATAATTTTCTTACGTAACTTAGCCAGTCCAAGGTCTTTTGACAATATCTCGACAAAATGTCGTACCGGAACAGATCCATCATACGTTTGTCCAAGGCTATCAGCAACTGATTGCCTCATCTCATCGGAATTATTAATTTCATAGTTGGCCACCTTCGAGCGGTTATAACAGGCGGCGCAATTGACAACCATATCCATGCCCATTTGTTTGGCCAGCAGGAGATTGGCAGAAGCTAACGAGGCGGCCAAATTCCTGTCGGTTTGGTGAGCGGCACTGGCACCGCAACACGTCCAGCCTTGCATTTCATTGAGTTCAATGCCAAGAGCTTTCGCTACTGCCAGACATGATTCATGCATGTCGCGAGCGGTGGAATGAGCAGAGCACCCGGGATAATATGCGTATTTCATTTTCCCGTTCCTTTGGTCTGAGCTGCCTTTTTAAAGATACGCTTCACCTTG
>DEUU01000103.1 GCA_002362735.1 Dehalococcoidia bacterium UBA3254 | reverse complement strand
ACCGGAAATGGAAGATTTACCAGCGTAAGGAGGTCGAGTCCAGACTTCCCAATCTCTTGTCTTTACCGCTGCGGCCTGCTAGTAGTCTGACAACCGATAATAAGAAAGGAGGCCCCAGAATTCGCAATACTGAAATTTCCCAGATAGCAGAACGGATATTGCTCAGTGAGTATGCGCCCGCCTTTGTGGTCGTGGATAGCGCTTATAATGTGGTCTTTGTGCGGGGTGATACCGGCAAATACCTTAAGCTAGCCGAGGGCCGGACCAGTATGAATATTCTGGACCTGGCCCGCAAAGGCTTAAGGACGCACCTTTCTCTGGCATTGCACAAGGCGGTCTCACAGAATGCGGAGGTTTCCACGGAAGGGGTTAAAGTAGGGTACAACGGCTATGTACAGATGATAACCCTCACCGCCAGGCCGCTGGCGTCCCAAAAGCTGCCAGATTACCTGATGATAATATTCCGAGAAACCCAGCCTCACGAAAATATCCCCGGAGAAGCGAAATCTCACCCTGGCCGAAAAAATCTCAATACTTCTGAGCTAGACCAGCGAGTTACAGAACTGGAACAGGAGCTCAAGGAATCCCAGGAAAATCTGAAGAATACGGTGGAGGAGGTGGAGACCTCTAACGAAGAGCTAAAAGCCGCCAATGAAGAACTGCTCTCATCTAACGAGGAGCTGCAGAGCACCAATGAAGAGCTAGAAACCTCCCGCGAAGAAATGCGCTCGGTCAATGAAGAGTTGTCTACTGTGAACACTGAGAACCAGGACCGCATTGAGCAGCTTACCCGGTCTCAAGATGATATGCGCAATTTGCTGAACACTATCGAGGTAGCTACTGTCTTCCTGGATAGTGATCTGAATATTAAGAGTTTTACTCCAGCCGTGACCAAAATATTCAGCCTGCGGGAAAACGATATCGGGCGGCCGATCAAGGAAATAACTTCGGCTCTGAATTATGAAGGCCTGCCGGTAGATACCCGGGAAACTCTCCAGACGCTAACTACTATTACCCGGGAAGTGGAAACTAAAGACGGTCGCTGGTATTCAATGCGGATTATTCCCTACCGGACCCGGGAGAATGCGATAACTGGGGTGGTGTTGACCTTCGTAGATATCGATGAAAAGCGGATACTCCAGGCCGCCCTGGGTTATACCCAGAGTATTGTGGATACCGTCAGGGAACCCATGCTGGTGCTGGACAAAGAATTAAAAGTAGTTTCTGCCAATCGCTCTTTCTACCGGACTTTCCAGGTGGAAGAAAAGGAGACTGTGGGAAAGCTGGTTTACAAGCTAGGTAACAAACAATGGGACATCCCTGAGCTAAGAAAATTGCTGGAAGAGATTCTTCCAGGTAATCACTCATTTGTTAATTATGAAGTAGATAAGGAGTTCCCGCATCTAGGCCGGAAGAAGATGCTGCTCAATGCCCGCCGTCTGTATGAAGAACTGGGCTCTCAGCGGATACTCCTGGCTTTCGAAGATGTTAACGGGCGGAAGGATTAACCATGAAGGGAAAACCCTCGAAGAGACGTAAAGCGGAACCGAATTCAAAGTTAGAACTCCGTCAACGGGCGGAGCAACTACATTCAGCTAGAATTCCTGGAAGCCCGGTTAAAACACCGGAGAATAAAGATAGTCTCTTGCATGAACTGGAAGTGCACCAGATTGAACTGGAAATGCAGAATGCCGAGCTGCGCCGGGCGCAGCAGGAACTGCAGGAAGCCCGTAACCGCTATCTTGATCTGTTCGATTTTGCTCCTGTGGGCTACTTCGTCCTGGACCATTATTTTCTCATTACCGAAGCCAACCTCACCGGCAGCCGGATGCTGGGATTGGAACGGAATCGGTTGTCCGGCCAAAGGTTCACCCGGTTCATCGCCCCGTCGTTCAAGAACACCTTCCACCGCTGTATGGTGACAATTACTGAACACCCTGAACCGGTCTGCGAACTGCAGATGCAAAAACAAGATGCTATACTATTCGATGCTGAATTAAGGGTCGTGGCGATGACTGCTGAAGATCGTAAGCTTAGCTTCAGAGTAGCAGTAACGGATATTACCCAGCGCAAGCAAGCTGAAGAAGCTCTAGCTAAAGCCAAGGGTGAATTGGAGATAAAGGTTCAAGAGCGGACCGCTGAGTTGCAACAGTCTATTATCGAGGAAAAACGGCTAAGAAATCAACTGCAGGGTTATGCCAGAAGAATTACCCAGGTCCAGGAAGAGGAAAGGAAACGGATTGCTTATGAGCTGCATGATGATACGGCGCAATATCTGGGCATCCTTAAAATGCAGATCAATGCTCTAGCAGAATCCGATAAAATTCAAAACCCGGAGGTATTAGGGAAACTTAAATATCTGGAAAAAGATGCCGATCGGGCTTTTAACGATGTGCGACGTTATAGCCATGAACTGAGGCCCAGTGTATTGGAACATATGGGGCTTAGAGCATCTCTCGAACAAATAGGCGAGGATATCAATAAACTAAATCACTTTAAGCTAGAAGTAGAAGCGGAAGGAAGAGAGCCGAAACTATCTGAAGAGATCAAATTAGGATTCTTCCGTATTGCTCAGGAAGCCATAAACAATATCCGTAAACACGCTAAAGCGAATAAAGCTACTATTGAGGTTAGTTTCCAAAAAAAGCAATTGGTTATGCAGGTGGTTGACGATGGCACCGGTTTCGATGTTAAGGCAGCCAGCACCAGGGGGAAGAAAGGCAGCCTGGGACTCATGAGTATGAGGGAAAGAGCTGATCTGATCGGAGCCAGCCTGAAGATAGAGTCCAGGCCGCACCAGGGTACCACAGTCAGAGTTGAGATGCCATTATAGTATTGGTGGTTTATTAGCATTGCATAATTCAAAGGTGATCGGATTCAACCACTTAAAATTCTTTTAGAAAAATCCGAGCAATACAAAGTTGTGTCCTAGCTAGAGAACAATTCTAGTTGAACTCCCCGTTTAACAAACGTTATTTCTATTGCGGATAATGTAACAATAAGATATTAAGTTACTTCTAAAGAAATAACCCAGCCAATAAATCCCTTCTCTTTATATCTTTTGCTGTTACCGTAATTATTAAGTACATAATAGCGCAATTATCGTCCCCTCCACGGAGGAGAAGAAAGGATCAAAAATAAAATATATCCAATCTGGAAAGTTATTATTCTTGCGTAGTACTTAGGCAGTCGATTCCAAAAAATGTATTATTGAAAAAAGTTTGAAGTGTATTATCCATCAAATAATAAGAGAAAGAGCTGGAAAGAGAAAAACTTTGATTGAACCGAATTGAACTTTTTGAAGAACTGATTTAAAACTGCCAACTTATCGGTATAGTAAATTTCATTTCAATGTTTTTATAAAAGCCACCAGATCATTTAAATCGCTTTCCGACATCTGTCAGAGAAGCATCGGGTATTCAAGAGAATTTCCGGCCGGGTCCAATCCCCGGGTAATAGCCCGTTTTAAAGTATCCTCAGTATAAGGCGGATAATCCATCATACCTGGAGCAGTTAATTCAGGCCAGGTGATATTGGGAACATCATAAGTCCCCATCATAAAATGAATAGTTCCGCCATAGCCATCCGCACCGTGGCATTGGGCACAGGTTAAATTAAGCGGCATCATCATACTGGGACCTTCTGTATAAGTAACAGGTTCTTCGGAAGAACTGGTAGAAGTATTATAAATTCTCTGTCCATTGGATACAGAGGGACTTGCTGAAGGGGATGATGTTAACGTAGAAGTAGGCAAAATAGTGGGACTGATAGCAATAGTAGATGAGGATGTCGGCCTGATTGGATAGGTTGGAGGTGCAGATGGATTGGTGGGCGTTCCCCGACAGCCTGCCAAAAACAATAGCGCCGAAAGGAATAGCGCAACCGATAATATATTTTTTCCGCATGTTGTCATAAACCCACTTCCAATTTCATTTTATTCCTTCAGTCTTCCTTTTGTCCGTAGCGATGAAATTATATTTATTACATGGCTTCCTTGATGCCTTTCTTAACCAAAAACCAATTAGCTGGATAGCTGGTAGCGAAACCAAGTATCATACCAATTTGCATCATAAACCAGAAGACCGGTTCATTCGGATGTAATGGTGGATTAAAAAAGACAAACCGCATCAAGGCCATCCAGCCAAATAACCCCACTTCGAAAGCTGTCAAGGATAAGGTATCTGCTTTGATAGCCCTCCATAAGCCCTTTTTACGAGACCAGTCTTTGTGCATGGGTTTAATCGCCATATATTGAAAAAGGATCCCTAAAATGTAAGCCAGGGCATAATCCAAAATATAGCTGGCATACAGGGATATGCCCAAGATAACCAGGCTCAAGTAATGCACAATTTGTTCACCGATAATATCGCCTAAAGTACAACCGGCTCCGCAATGAGAAGTAGAAACGAAGGCTTTCTGATAAAAAGGTCTTTCTGGCTTATTATCTTTCTGACCTTCTTGTTGCTTACCAGGCTTATTTGCCATTAGTCTACCAATCTTCCAATAAATAAAAACACCAAAGAAGCTGTAATACAGGACAGTGACTGGCCAAACCACATTCATAATCGTCATTTTCTGGCGGCGTTGATTACCCAGAATATCCCGTAAAATAATGATTACGCTAATAAAAGCGGCGATTAAAAAGATCAGGGCCACTATTTCCAACCAGCGTGGCGGCATATTACTTGACCTCCGAAAGGGTTTCTTGTTCAAAGGCGTTAAAATTAACCCATGCTCTGTATCTAATTTTACATTAGAAATATATTTTACCGAGATTTAATCGACCAGGGTTATAATTTATCTAGGATAAATAGTCTGATCATTCCTTTCTGAAAATGAATGGCTACTTTCTAGCTTTATTACTATCCTTAATGCCCGCTATTGGCAGCTTCATCGGAGGAGTGCTGGCCGATTATTTCCGCATTTCCGAAAGTTCCATGAGCTATGTGCTGCATGGAGCAGCCGGAATAATCCTGGCAGTCGTTGGGGTCGAGCTGTTGCCTCAGGCATTAGGATACGGTAATTTTGTGGAAGTAGCTCTGGCCTTTGGTCTGGGGGGCCTGACATATGTCGGCCTGGAGTGGGGAGTAGAAAAGATTGGAGAGAAGAACAAAGATAAAGAAAAAGGACAGAGTCCATGGCTAATTTATATCAGTCTGGCCTTTGATTTTTTCACAGATGGGATCATGATTTCAGTGGGACTCATCGTTTCTCAAGGTCTGGCTTTTCTCCTGGCTGTTGGTTCGGCTATTTCAGACCTGCCTTCAGCTTTCATCGCTATAGCCGGGTTTAAAAGAGGGGGAATTTCCCGGCTTAGAAGTCTGTTATTCTCCATCTCATTTGCCGTAATTATCTTGTTAGGAGCTATCCTGGGATATCGGGTAGGACAAATTGCTTCGGAT
>DEUU01000108.1 GCA_002362735.1 Dehalococcoidia bacterium UBA3254 | reverse complement strand
AAGTCACGTCCGGAAAAGAGAAACTATTAGGCTTTGGCGATGCCGCGATCCTTCCTATCCAGCTCGAGCATCCGGAATGGCTCTACACTACCGATTTGGACAAGGAACTGGCAGCCAATACCCGGAAAAAACTTTGTGAATGGGCGATATCGAATAATGCCCTGATTGCCAGCCCGCATTTTCCATTCCCGGGCCTCGGCCATATCGGCCGTAAAGAACGGGGTTATCAATGGCAGCCAGTGATGATTCAGTAGTATAAAAATTAATTCGGTTGCTGTTCTTGGTTGTTATTATTCCAGTTTTGGTATCGGCGGCATTACAGGTAGTTCTACGATCTTTGACGGGTCTATTTTAAACCTGGCATCATATTTACTATAATCCGTAACATCTTCGGATTCAGTGGATCTCCAGGTAAAATCACAAGTACGGCATTTATATATTACCCAAGCATCATCAACAGGAGACTTAACTAAAAGATTCGTTGTACTGCAACCACATCTTGGACAAATCATGTTATATCACCTTCCCCTTTATTAACGCACTTTTTAGATAGTCCAACCAGTATCCTGCTTTTTCCGGGGTTTCTAGAAGTTGAGTATCCCTGGCTGAATCTGGCCACACTGGAGTTGTGGCATCGATAATCAACTTGGTGTGCATCCCGGCCGGTTCCGATGACGGGTCTAAAGGCATACCAGGTGCATTAGGAACAAGTACCACATCTTTATCCGGGCGGACTCTGGTGGTTAATGCCCACATTACCTGTTGTAGATTAAAGGGGTCGACGAACTCATCCACAATGATCACAATCTTGGAATATGACATTCCATGTGTGGTTGATAACAATCTCATGGCAACTGCTTTACCGTATCCTCCAAACCTGGATTTGGTGGAAATAATCACTCCGATCCCGTGGGTATATATCGCATTTACCGCTACTACCTCAGGGAAATCCCTTTTAAGCTGACGGAAAAGGGGCAAGCAAGTATTTAATGCCATTAGATAATCTATTTCTGTCCACGGCATACCCAGGTAAAGGTTCTCAAAAATGGGATTGACACGGTGGGTAATAGTGTGTATCTTCACCTCAGGTTGCAGTCGGGCTCCTGAATAGCTTCCCGGGAATTCTCCGAACGGGCCTTCAATGCGCCTTTTTCTTGGCATGATATATCCTTCCAGGACGATCTCACTCCGGGGAGGAATATCCAAGTCGCCGGTTTCGCTCTTAGTCAGTTCTATCGGGGCTCCTTTTAGAGCACCGGCAAATTCATATTCCGATTTTGCGTATTCTATGGGCGTGCTGCCCATGAAAGTAAGTACCGGATCGTTCCCGATACATATTGCGATGGGTAACGGTTCATTTTTCTCTTCTGCTTTCCTCAGGTGAATCGCTATATCATGAAATTGTAGCGGCTGAATACCCAATAAGTCTTTATCTTTGACTTGGAGTCTGTAGATGCCGACATTTTCCTTGCTGAAATTATCCCGGTCACCAGGTTCTTTGGTAATAACCAGGGCTTTTGACAAGTAAAAACCCCCATCATATTTATTCACCCTGAAAAGTGGAAGTACATCAAATAGATTTATGTCTTTGCTTATTTTAACTTCCTTGACCGGGGCATTTTGAGGGTCTATCCATACCGGTTTTACCGGAAAATTATTCCACAACTCATCCAGTTTAAAAAATTGTTCCTTAATTGGACTACCCTTGGGAAGGCCTAACATCAGGGCATGATTCTGCCATGATCCATGAACATTCAAGGCTACGCTGTTTTTATATCCCTTAACCTTTTCCACCAAGACAGCTGGTCCGTTTTCCATATCGGGCGCAGCTCTCCCCAAGGCACTTAAATCTGGTTCAGGCATTAATGGTTCTTTTATTCTGATCAGCTGATTTTCCTGTTCCAATAACGATAGAAATTCCCTCAGATCTTTATAAACCATGATTACTCCTCAATGTTATCCAACCTTGGCTCGATCAATATCATCCAATCATTGTGAACAAATAGTTATACCGAAGAAGCAACAACTATAGAAGAAGCCATGTCTGGCATACCGAGTAAATCGCGAGCCTTCGCATATATTAAGTGCAAACAGGCGGCTAAACTTTGTTTCTCTGTATCGCTCAGGACACAGAATGTGACCTCTATTGCCTTAGTAGTCATTTGATGTAGAACTAATCTCCCGTTATCGGTTAAAAATATCCGGTAACTCTTCTCTCCCGGTTTTTTTTCCCGGTCTACAAGATTCAATTTCATCATCCGGTTGATGATTGTCGAAATGGAGTGGTGTTGGCGTAATGTTGCGTTCTCAAGGTATTTCGATGTCACGGGTTTTCCGCTGTCAATAAGTACTTTCAAAATAGATGATTGTTCGACCGTAATTCCAAAATGTGCCAGTTCTAACTCTCGTAATCTGGAAATTGTGAAACTTACGGTATTCAAGTACATCCATAGCCTGTAATTTGATAGTCTATTTCTTTTTATGTCTTGCCATTTGGGAGTTTTCGGTGGTACGCTTTTTCCGGTATAGTGGATAAAAGGTGGCGTATCGTACATCAATAAACTGCGGGCTTTTTCCAGTAATGTGCATAATGCAGAAAGTAGTATTTGTTTCTCTCTGTTAGATAGGCTAGTGAAAAGTATATCAAGTGAGGAAGTAGGGGTATTGTTTACTAAATTGGTCGCTTTGGGGGTACAAAATATTCTGAACTCTCGCTCCCCTGGTTTACGTTCTTTTACCGCCAGACCTGCCCTTCCCCTCCTGTCTC
>DEUU01000434.1:6123-10354 GCA_002362735.1 Dehalococcoidia bacterium UBA3254 | reverse complement strand
CATTGCGATAATAACCATCAGCACAAATCAGGAGAGTAGACTGGCAGTCTGAGATTCTATCCCGCAGGGCTTCAGCGCTGAATCCGCCGAAGACGATGGAATGAATGGCGCCAATTCTAGCGCATGCCAGCATTGAAACGGCCAACTCAGGAATCATGGGGAGATAGATGGTTACTCTGTCTCCTTTCTTAACACCTAACTTCTTGAGAACGTTAGCGCATTTATTTACTTCATAATAAAGCTGCTGATAAGTAAGCGTTCGAGTTTCGTTTTGAGGTTCACCCTGCCAGATGATAGCGGCTTTATTCCGGCGCCAGGTTTTACAATGGCGGTCGACGCAGTTGTAGCTTACATTTATTTTGCCACCCACGAACCAGGAGTGTTTGGCCTTGGCAAAGTCTTCTACCAGGACTTTGTTCCATTTCTTATACCAATCTAATTGCTGAGCCATTTCTCCCCAGAAACCTTCTGGATCATCAACAGATCTTTGGTAGATCTTTTTGTATTCATCCATACTCTTGATATAGGCTTTTTTACTGAATTCCTTCGGAGAAGGGAATAACCGCTTCTCCTCCATCATGGAAGTGATACCACCTTCGGGCATTGTTTTCCTCCTATTTTATTTCTGCTTTAATTTCCAGCATTTGCTAATTCATTTTTAAGTACGGCCAATTGATTGCTGGTACTTCCATCTATTATTTTTCCACCTACTCTGGCAATCATGCCGCCGATAATAGTCGGGTCTACTTTTTCAACGATTACGATTTGTTTACCCGTAATGCTGCCTAACCGCTGCGCCAACATAACTTTTTCAGACTCATCCAGCGGTATTGCTGTAGTAACTTCGGCTTTGTCTATTCCTCGTAAATCGTCCAGCAATTGTTGATAATCATCCTTAATTACGGTGATCAAGCCAAATTTCCTTTGATTTGTCAGAATTTTCGCCAGATTCAAGGCTTTCTGACTAATACCAAAAAGCTGGTTGCTCAGTAGTTTCGACTTGTCTTCAAACGAAAACTTCGGGTTCTCCATGATCGAAACAAATTCCTGATTTTGCGCCAGTGCGGCGATCCTCTCAAAATCACTTTTCCATTGATCCAATTCGTTATTTTCTCTGGCAATTTCAAAAACTGCCTGGGAGTAACGTTTGGATTGAAGAGTATTTTCTGCCAAAATAACTGCTCCGGATATTATCCTTTATTTAATGTCTTGCTTTCTTTTAGCACTTTTTCGATGAGCTCTTTATGAGATTCTTTGTCCAGACTTTCCCCAATAACTTTACCTGCAGCTAGTATCGTTAAATCAGCAAATTGCTGTCTCAACTCTTCTACCGCTTCGTCTCTTTCGGTTTTAATTGCCTGGCGCGCCCTTTCTATCAATGCCTCAGCATCTTTTCTCGCCAGATCCTGGGCTTTGGACCGAATCTCATCGCTGGTTTGAGTTGCCCTGGCAATAATATCCTGCCCCTGCTGGCTTGCGGACTGTATCTGTTTCTTGACTTCTTCCTCAGCGTGTAAAGATTGCTCTTTAACCGCTTCAGCTTGCTCCAGGCTTTCTTTTATCCTTCGTGATCTCTCGTCAAGCATCTTTAATAATGGCTTATAAGCTACGAATATTAACAAACCAAACAGAATCAGAAAGGCAATAATTTGCGATATAAAAACCGGTAAATTAATTCCTAGTGCTGACACATTATTCCCCCTGCTCTGAACCGACTTCTAAAGTACAGCCCTTTATCCCTACACCACAAACAAGATAATGATCGCCACCACCAGGGCGTAAATTGCCACAGCTTCGGCCAGGGCTACCGTAATAATCATATTAGTGAAAATCGGACCTCTGGCATCCGGATTCCGTCCGATGGCCTGCAACGCACCAGCCGCCAGAATACCAATACCGATACCAGGTCCAATTGCTCCCAAACCCATACACAAACCCGCAGCTAACATTCTAAAAGTTTCTGGTGTCATTAGATATTCTCCCTTTAAATATTTTTTGATACTACTCGATTAATAGCTGAGAATTACGTGTGTTCTTCTTCCCCGTGCTTCTCTACCGCCATATTCATCCAGACGAGAGTTAAGCCTCCAAATATTAAAGCCTGTAAAAACCCGAAGAACATTTCCATGCCGTATACAATTGAACCCAACACTAATGGAGCTAAAAAAGCTACTACTAATATCAAAACTTCACCTGCTGTCATGTTTCCAAATAGACGGAAGGTAAAACTAACGATACGAATGAATTCGCTGACCGCCTCCAAAAAACCTACAAATAAATCAATAGCACCGAAGACGAAATTTCCAAGGGCTGATTTTAATTTGCCCTTCACCAATTCGCCAAATCCGATTCCTATTCTGCGATAATTAAGAAATCTCTTTACATAGGGGACAAACCCGTTCGCTCTCAGACCGAAAGTTTCGATCGATATCCAGGAGAAGAGTGCCAGACCTAAGGGAATGTTAATGTCCGTATTGGCGGCTCGAAGTAAAGGAATATGATGTCCGCCTTCTCCAACCATGTAAAGTGCATCACCATAAAATGGAAGGAGGCCAAGCCATGCGTTTGTGATTACAAACATGAATATTGTCGCGACAAATGGAAAAAATCGCCGGCCGTTCTTTTCCCCAGCCACGCTTATACAGAAATCAAGGAGTGCAGTATAGATAAACTCCATGACTTTCTGGACCCCCGTCGGTACCAGTTTGGGCTTTCTGAAAGCAATGTAAGATGCTATCACCAGAAGAATAATCGTAATCCAGGCGGTGACCATGGTATTGGTAACAGGGAAAGTGCCAATTCGAGTTATCACCCCGGGAGCTAACGTTGGTTCAGGAGACTCAACATGTAACCAGGACGGACCAATTTCCTGACCAATGAGCTTGGTGCCAATAGGTCCAATGAGTAAACCGAAGATGGTTAAAGCGATAAAAACTACTGCAACAATGATTAGAATCGGGAAGGAGCACCCGAAGATTTTTCGATTTGTCACAAGTTATCTCCTGTCCTTCTTCTCATTTTTTACCATTGGAATGATCATTTGATACACTCCCCAGAACGCCAGGACCAGACCCAGAACCAGTCCTAGCAGCAAAAATATCGGTTCAGTACTTAGTTTGCGGTCTAACCATAGTCCACCCAATATCCCCCCCACGATACAGGCACAGATATAAAAACCTATCCCAATTATCCGTATAGCCGGGCCTAAGTTATTCATCGCCCTCAGCCACGCTTACTATGCGAACGCCGCTTACGACTCGCCAATATTACACAAAAATACCGGCTGGGTTATCTTCCAGCTTTTAAATTAAAGTACGATCAATCTTATTTTAAGAGTTGCGAAATGGTTCCCTGAAACCCAGACAGGTAATTATGCATATCCAGAACATCATCAGCAGTAATTACCATATTTTCGAAAAGCTTTAATTCAGATTCCATGAGGTCAGAAAGTTCCTCAATTTTAGCAGATTCATTTTCCTTATTTTCGTCCATAAGAGCAGCCAGCAGTGACTGAGAGTGGCAGCTTGCGCATGAAACCTGAATGATCCACATTTTATCGACATGGCCCAAGATGTTGATATCGTCCTCTACGTATAATTGCCCACAGACTTCACACCTGTATGAAGTCATGAATTGATTGATAACACCCTCTTCCGACAACTTTTCTCCAATCAAGGAGGTCAGATTACGACTTACGTTTGTCGAAGTCTTCTAAATCAAGGGTATTTATGAAGTCATAGAAGGCAGACATTTTTTTCATCTCGTCTTCACTGACCTTGGTATCTGCATCTTTACCCGCTGTTGAATCGGTTGACCCGACTGGTTTCCCAGTTTCTCTATCCAGTAAAATACCAGCCTTGTCCAGTACAGCCTCTTCCGCAAATATCGGTACCTCAGCCCTGACAGCTAATGCTAACGCATCACTCGGACGAGAATCGACCTCCATCTGTTCTCCATCAACGCTAAGAAGAATTTTAGCGTAAAATGTATCGTTTTTAAGATCGCTTACCACAATAGAGTTTATCGTCGCTCCAAGGGCATCAATAATCGAACATAATAAATCGTGGGTGAGAGGTCTTGGAACACTTACACCCTGTAGTTTTACAGCGATAGCATCTGCTTCAGAGGGACCAATCCAAATGGGTAGGTATCTCTCTGCGGTCTTTTCTTTCAGAATTACCACTCGCTGGTAATTCATCAGGCTAACGCGAATGCTGTCAACAGTCATTTC
>DEUU01000434.1:2972-5857 GCA_002362735.1 Dehalococcoidia bacterium UBA3254 | reverse complement strand
CAACAGTCATTTCAATCATAGCCATGCCTCCATGTTTCCAACCGCCTTGCAAGATTCTACCTTATCTCAGGCTAGCTGTCAACTGTAACCCAATGTAAATACGTATCTCTACTAATATTAAATATCTATTTAATTGAGGGATTTTACAAGCTTTAGAAACACAAAATCATTACTATTTAATTCACTGTGGTTTTTCGGAAAATATACTACTATACTTCTGAATCATATATAATTATATTCGGATACAAAAGTCTTAACCAACTTATTTATAAGCTTCGATGAGGAGATATAAAATGGCAAAAGCATTTATTCTTATCGAAACCGAAGTCGGCCGGAATAAAGAAATCGTGCGGAGTATCAGACAGTTAAAAGGTGTAGCATCGGTGGATTACGTCACCGGACCGTATGATATTATAGCTTTGATTGAGGCGGAAAACTTAAACGATATCGGTGATCTTGTAACTCAGAAAATTCACCCTATCACCGGCATTACCAGAACAACAACCTGTCTCTCATTGAAGGTAGATTAAGTCTGAGAGCCGCTTTGTTACCTCATCGATAGTTTCATCGGAAGTGGAAGTTCCGCTTGTGATTCCTATTTCTTTCTTATTTTTTAGCCAAACTGGATTAATCTCATCCGCCCTGCTGATTAATTGGGTTTCAGTCTCGCTGGAACAAATCTCCCATAAACGGCGAGTATTTGCGCTTGATCGCCCTCCAATGACTATTAGAAGGTCTACCTTCTTGGCAAGTTCCAGAGAAGTGACCTGACGTCTGCGAATATCATGACAAATGGTATCTATAACGCGTATCTCCGTGTCTTTATTTAATGTTATGTCTATTAAATCCTTAACAAATCTTGTGAAATTCTCAGGGACCTGTGTGGTTTGAGATAATACCCCGATACGGCGCGTTGAAATTGTGGATCTGCTGAAATTTTCAATATCGAGAGTAGCCATCCCTTTTCCATTTGTCCATCCCAGAATCCCTTTAACCTCTGGATGGAGGGCTTCTCCATAAACAATGACGTAAAAACCGGATTCGGATAATCTTCTCGCTGCGATTTGTGCTCTCTTCACAAATGGACAGGTAGTATCAATCAGCTCCCTGTTTTTCGATCTTAATTCAGCTTCAATCTGAGGACTGACTCCGTGACTGCTAATAGCAACAATTTTATTTTTGATTTCATTGACGCTTTGGACAACATTTACCCCCATTTTATTCAATCTTTCAGTAACTTGATCGTTGTGCACGACTGCTCCAAGTGAATCGAGGCTGCCATTCGTTAAGGCTACCTTTTCCAGAGTAGCAATAGCACGTCGGACGCCAAAACAAAAACCGATCTCTTCAGCTTTTCTTATCTTCGCCATCTGTTACCTTCGATTCTGAGTATATTCCTCGATACTTTTCCGGTATAAGTGCAGCGATACGTTTCATGATGATATCTGTATCACAGGTTAGTTTTTCCCTGGTCAATTTCTGATCTGTTTCCACCAAATGAAACGGTTCTCCAATTTTTATATGAATTTTCGGTCTATGCCAGATCCAGCCAAATCCGCGAATTTTTTCTGAACCTGTTATCCCAACGGGTAATATTGTTGATCGGCTCTGACAGGCTATCAAAGCAGACCCGGGAAGTGCCTTAGTCAGACTGCCTTGTTTACTCCTTTTTCCTTCCGGAAACATCCCCAAAACTTTACCTTGCTGAATAAAATCGATGGCTTGATGTACGGCATCCAGATTTGTCCTGCCACGATATACCGGAAAAGCTCCAAATTGATATACGAAATAACTCGTAAACCAGTTTCGAAATAATTCTTCTTTTGCCATAAAAATTACCCGCCGGCCTATTTTCGCTCCTATAAAGACCGGATCTCCCACGCTTAAGTGATTTGAGACTATCAATAACGGGCCTCGTTTGGGAATATTATTTTTCCCTGTGACCAAACAACGGGTTGTTAATAGTATGACCAGATTTGAAATTAATTTTAAAATAATATACAAACTTTATTATTTCACACTCAACAATAGCTGCTCGCTAAGGCCATTATATCCAAAAAGCTAACCACTGCCAAAATTTTCAATATCGTTAAATTTATGTCTTTCTTGCATTCTCGCGATTAGAACTGGTTAGATGAGGATGGAACATCCTAACACCATTTTTGAAGTCATCATCTATAATGTCGAAGGCAAGCAAAATGCTCGAGAGCACTGTGTGCTGCCAAAGTAAACCCCAGACTAACGGTTTCAGGTTACTTTCCTACTAATTCCAATACCAGATTTACCAGAGTCCTAACCGGAATGCCTGTAGCGCCTTTGCCCTGATATCCACGGTTTTTATCGAGCATAAAAGTTCCTGCTATATCAAGGTGTACCCACGGAGTAGTTTCAACAAATTCACGCAGAAACCATGCCGCGGTAATGGCCCCACCCCACCTTCCTCCGGTGTTTTTAATATCGGCGACATCACTTTTGTTTTGCTCTCGGTATTCATCGTTCATTGGCATCTGCCACATGCACTCTCCGGATCGTGCGCCTGCCTCAATTACCCGGTTAACCAGATCCTGATTATTGGTAAAAGCTCCTGTGCAGATATCTCCCAGGGCAATGTGACAAGCTCCGGTCAATGTAGCAACATCAATTATTTTCCTGGCTCCCAATTTCCGCACATAACTTAATGCATCCGCAAGAATCAATCTACCTTCGGCATCAGTGGAAATAATTTCCACCGTTTTACCATTTAAGATCTTAATTATATCTCCAGGCCGCATCGCTGTTCCGCTGGGTAAATTCTCCGTAGCAGGGATTATCGCCGCCACATTTACTTCAGATTTAAATTGAGCGATGGCACTGATAGCTGCCATCACTGAGGCTCCGCCAGCCAT
>DEUU01000434.1:2203-2732 GCA_002362735.1 Dehalococcoidia bacterium UBA3254 | reverse complement strand
GGGGCCCCCCCCAGCCATATCTCCCTTCATTTCGCCCATATTTTCGGAAGGCTTTATAGATATACCTCCTGAATCAAATGTAATTCCTTTTCCTACTAAAGCTATATCTATTTCATCGCTGTTTTTCCCTTTATAATTCAAAATAATGAACTTCGGAGGCTGTTGACTCCCCTGGGATACACCAACCAGTCCGCCCATTCCGAGTCTCTTCATTTCATCACGTTCTAAAATCTCGATCCTCAGGTTATACCGCTGAGCCAGGTCTTGCGCTATTTCTGCCATTCTGGTTGGAGTCATGATATTCGCGGGTTCGTTTACCATATCCCGAACCAAAATGGCTGCTTCAGATATGATTTTTCCTTTTTGGATACCTCGGCCTATCTCCTCGTTATGATTCTGGTTTTCTATTATGTCAATTCCTTGGATATCTTTATTATCCTCGAGTTTAGTCATATATTTTCTAAACGTATAAGTTCCCAGCAAAGCTCCTTCTGCCATAGCCTGGCCTGCTAACTCAGGGCTGATATTT
>DEUU01000434.1:1695-1943 GCA_002362735.1 Dehalococcoidia bacterium UBA3254 | reverse complement strand
CTTCCTCACCATAAATAGCTGATAATGCTATCGTTTCGGTGCTTTGTTTCAATGATTTGCAAATCTCGGCTGTTAATGTCCTGATTTTATCCATTGTTAATTCTGACTTTTTACCCAAACCGCAAATCATCACTTTTTCACTCGGTAGTTTACCCAGGGTATGAATTACATTTAATTCTTTAAATTTGCCTTTTATTTCTCCACGTTTTATTAACCTGGAAATTTCCCCCTCCAGCATCCCGTCGACA
>DEUU01000434.1:0-1395 GCA_002362735.1 Dehalococcoidia bacterium UBA3254 | reverse complement strand
TTCGGAGTAAAACAGGACAACAGCATCGTTCTTGTTGTCAGAGATCAGTCCTGATATTACCTTTATTTCCATCTATTCTCCTTAACCTTTTGCAACTTTAACTATTTTGTTTATTATTGGATTAATGTTCTTTGTTGTATCTAGTGTAAAATGATTTAACTCTATTTTTTCAACTTTACTGCTCATTGCCTTATATACTTGCCATCCGGCATCTGAATGTCCCCCGGGTTCTCGAATTCTTCTGTCGAGACGTTCTTTTATGATCTCTGGAGGCGCCTCCATACCCACCAGTATAAATTTCGCTCGAGTCCTCCGTGCAATATTAGATAGTTTTTTTCGGGTACTTTCACTTAGATTCGTCGCGTCCAGAATCGTAGATATTCCTGCTTTCAATAGTTTTTCAATTATATAATAGCAGTTTCTGAATAAACGGTTACTTTCCCTCCAGGAATAATTTGGTTTGGGAAACATTTTCTTTCGAAGCACGTCGCTTTCCAAAACAGCCAGGGGTAATTTTTTTAACAATGCCTGTGTGAAATAAGATTTTCCCGACCCGGGTAAACCGCTCAAAGCAATGAAAACCGGATTAGAGACCGGCTTTGGAAAAGGACCTAGAAAGTTCCATAAACGTTCAACATCCTGAATGAATGATTGAGAATCGGCTTTCACGCATAAATTATAAAATATTTCGAAGGTGATACCAATTGATATGGAATGCATTTTATGACGTAACAAGAATGATTCTATTTTCTATGCTTGTAGATGAATATTGCGGATCTAGGTCATTGGGCGATGATCGAAGATTTTACCCCATCTACCTGAGCGCACTCCATTTTCCAGTAACGCAGGAATAAAAAATATGCTTCCCAGCAATAGCAGCAACAGAAGCAGTTTAATGAATGAAATTTGACCATTAGCATAAGCCGCAATGATCGTGAGTGTAATAGCACCGGTCATAAACAAGACTGCTATTTTCATCCAGCGGCGTCGAATGCGAACAAAACTGATTACCCCACTAGCCAATGCCAGAAAACTCGCTGCTATCCATGGCACATATGATGAAATTCTGGCCATACTATTAATATCTAAATCACCCTGCCATTCAGTCACAGCAAACCAGCTAATGATTATCGGCATGGGCAGAAGCATCAAAGATAAATATAGCCAGTCTTTTTTTATCGTCTGACTGACTACACGTAAAATCAACCATAAAGCTAATGGAACATAGACAATACAGGTTAACCAGGCAAAGCCTTTTGGAAGGTAAAGTAATAATAGTCCGGCTGCTATGACCGGCAAAAGTGAATAACCTAACCAGGGAAAATACCAGTTCGATCTACCCTGCCACCATCCATAGATCGCAATAGCTAAAATCGCCAAAAGCGTCAACAGCAC
>DEUU01000272.1:1721-4985 GCA_002362735.1 Dehalococcoidia bacterium UBA3254 | reverse complement strand
TCTCCAACCAGTTCAAAACAGTCCTCAGTTCGCCCCGGAATATGCGCTTCTCACTTTCGGGAACAAGCAATGTTAAGCAATACTGCCAATCCTCAGATTCCAGGGCATGGAACATTGCCTCGTCGGAAAAATGATGATCTTCAAACCATTGGCTAGCGGCGAGGTGCAGTCTCTTTATTTCAGGACCGGAAGTAGTTAAGGTAAGTTGGTGCTGTAGCAACTCAGCAAAAAGGTGATGGTAACGGAACCATCGCCTCGAATCATCAAGCTGGACCAGAAAAAGATTCGCTTGCTCCAACTTCATGAGCATATCCCATCCGTCGGCATGCCCGGTTACGGCGTTACAGAGAGCAGGGGTCATCTTCTGTAAAATAGCGGTATTCAACAAGAAATTGCGGACATCTTCTGGTTGCCGCTTAATGACTTCTTCTATCAGGTAATCCATTATGTAGCGTTGACTTCCTGTGAAGGAATTTACGAATTGATGGATATCCTGACGTCCCCGCATGGCCATCGCAGCCATTTTGATCCCCACCGCCCAACCTTCAGACCTGCTATAAAGAGCAAGATTGTCCTCTGATGATAGTTCGGCCTCCGTTTCCTGTTTAAAAAACTCCGCTGACTCATTAACGGAAAATTGCAGGTCATGAGCACTGAATTCGAGTAAAGTTCCCCGGCCGCGAAACCGCGATACTGGCAAAGGGGGATCAATACGAGTCGAAATAACCAGGTGAAAATTAAACGGGATATGGTCGACTAAAAAAGCTACAGTAGTGTGCACTGCCTCGCTTTTTATCAAATGATAATCGTCTAATACCAGCACAACATTCTCAGTGATTTGACTTAAATCGTTTATTAGGGGCGTCAATGTAGCTTCGAAAGGAATTTGCTGTGGAGCGTGCAGCATACTTGAGGTAATTTGTCCGGCAGTTGGCTGCTCTTTCTTTAATGCTTCCACAACATAATCCCAAAAACGGACCGGATCGTTATCATTATCATCCAGTTGGACCCAGGACACTTTAAATTGGGATTTGTTTTTAATAATCCATTGTGAAAGAACGGTAGTCTTACCATATCCGGCAGGTGCGGAGACCAGAGTGAGTCGATTGGTCAGGATGGAGTCCAATCGTTCCATCAAACGAGGCCGAACAATAAGTCCAGGTCTCGGCTGAGGAATGAATAACTTCGTCGTTAATAACTCCATATCAAATCCTCAAGAGAAAAGACGTGAATTTCAGGTAATTATTTAGGGAGAGTCCTCTAATACGGCTTCAGTCTATTATTGAATAATGACATAAGTCAAGAAGTACCAGAATTTTTGGGAAATAGGTTTAAGAAATTGAGGGGGATTCGTACTACCACGACAGCCTGAAAGACTTCGAATAGGTTCTACCTGTTATCATGCACGGCTCACCAACTTGGTAACTTTATTTCAACATTTTTACAACAATCTGATTCAAAATGAACACTTTTTGACAACATAATGGATGCCATTAAGTCTAGTTAAAAGACCTAGATTTCATTTATTCTAAGAGGTTTTCTGACAAGTAACATAAACCACAGAAGATTGTTGATGAAGTCCATCCGGTTCCATGATCACTTTTAATCTTGTGAATAGATCAGCTTTAAAGCTGTTTTTACTTGCTTCATTCAAATTACTGAACGTGATACGATTCCCGGCAGACATAACTACTTTCCAGTAATCCTCCAGATTGGTGTATACCGTATCCTTGGTATCTTGAACAGGAGTAACACCAATAAATCCGTGGTTTGATAACAGTACCTGTATTTCTTCCGGGGTGTAGTAGGCTGGTAATGGCATAGTGTATTCAACCTTGATGCCGTATTCCCTTATCAACCCTTCGAGTATCTCTTTACAACTTATCTTGGAACCGACAGACTTACCAAATACAGTTAGACCGAGTTTCCCTCCCGGTTTGCATACGCGGTACATCTCGTCAAGTCCTGTGACCGGTAGGAAAAACATGGCAAAACCACATGTAACCACATCAAAAGATGCATCAGCAAAAAGCAGGTGACCGCCATCCATTTTTGCCAGGTCCACATTATTAATTCTTTCAGTTAAGATAAGTAGTTGCGTCCGTTGAAGCATTTTCGCTGAGATATCTATCCCGATCACCCTTCCGTTCAGCCCCACCTTTATAGCGGCGGGTAATAGTACCGCACCACACCCGGTAGCGATGTCCAGTACCTTGTTTCCGAGATTAATGGGTAACAGATCCACTAACCGCTGCCCATGAAGTCTGAAAAAACCATTCGGATCATACTGAGGAGCAGCTTCATCAAAAGTATTCTCAAGCGATTCATTATTAACGATAATTGGGTCTGACATAATTCTTCCCCATAATTTGTAATGGTTAACGAGATCCATCACCTGCTGGGTTATGACAAAGGAAATCAACAGAAAACAATTATGTTACCAAAAAAGTATTTCCTGCATCCCCCATATAACTTCAACAATACGTTATATCACCACTTTGTTCTCCACTGATATTTTCCATTTTTTCCCTATTTCTTACTCACCTGTGCCAGAAACTCCCTGATGTGGGGGAGGACCAGGTCACTACGGTATAAAGCAGTAAAGTGGTCAAGCCCGGGAAGAGAGACAAACCTTGCTTTCGACATATGCTCGACGCTTTCCTTCGCACCATTGTGATTTGAATCGATGTCGCCGCAAAAGACCAAACACGGCACGGATATACCAGACAACTCCTGGTTAGTGAGTGGTTGCTACTCGAGAGAAGATTGGATAAAAGGACCTAACGTCGCTGCATCTCCAGCAAGGAGCGAGGCTATCTCTTCGGACGTGAAAGGACGCCCCAGTCCACGCTCCTGTCTCTGCAGGTACGCTTCCGGATCGGAAAGCTTTAATTTTAGTCCTTCTACGACTTCTCGGAGTCCCTTGAGCGAAGCGTCAGAAAAGCCGTACGGGCCTAAGCCCCCAAGGATAAAGCTGAGGAAACGTTCAGCATGGTGGACCGCAAGTAGCCACCCCGTAATAGCCCCACCAGAGTACCCGAAATAATGAGACCTCGCTATTCCCAAATCGTCAAGGATAGCCAGCACATCATTGTTCATCAGTCTACGGTCGAAGGCAGAAGCTTGATGAGGCTTGTCGCTCCTCCCGCAACCCCGGAAGTCAAATAGTATTACCTGGAAATCATTCCTCAGCGCATCTACGTACCCGCTTGTCCGCCAACCGCTCCCACCGTCCGTACCTCCATGTGCCAGCACCAGTGGTAG
>DEUU01000272.1:0-1448 GCA_002362735.1 Dehalococcoidia bacterium UBA3254 | reverse complement strand
CCCCCTCCACCTCGTAGTAAATCTTTACTCCGTTATTATTGGCGTATGGCATAAGGAACCTCCCTGAAATGATAGTATTTATTTTGTTTAAGCCAGTTCAAGTAGCGTATCAACCAGCAGCTGGGGGTTCGAGAGCATTACACCGTGTATTGCTGGTATGTCACGATACCACCATCCATTCTGCTTTGCTTCGTCAGCGTATCGATCTACGATATCTAAACCTGACGCTACAACGCTGTTTTTGTCTCTAGTGGCACAACGAATGAAGGCTCGTGGTATTTTTTGAGCAACTGGGTTCTTAATTTCTATTGACTCATTACCACCTGTGACAATCGGTGGTTGCCACCTGGGTGGTGAGAATGGTGGATTTGGTAAACCGGGGCCACGCCACCCCTCCCCCTTTTCTTTTGCATAATCAAGCCATTGTTTTGTCAATTCATGTCCCATTAGCTCGAATACCGTTTGGCCATCTTTCGGTATCCAACCGTCCAAAACGACAAGACGGGCAATCCGATCAGCTTCTTTTTCAGCTACTCCGAAAATCACCGCTGATCCATAGCTGTGTCCGACCAATATTACCTTATGCAGATCCTCGCACTGCAAAACACCTACGATATCCTGAACATTAGTATGGAAACCGATATCAGGACTTGCCAAATGAGCACGTTCCCCTTGACCGGTAAGAGTCGGGGTAAACACTTCATGACCAGATGCTCGCATAATATTAGCCACTTTAGTAAACCCCCATCCCCCGTAAAACCCACCATGAACTAAAACAAAAACACTCAAAATATTTTCCTCCTTAACATCATGTTTCAAAAATTGAAAAAGGCACCGGCCAGCATCCTTGCGTTGGTTTGGTGCCTCTATCTAATGCGCATATTTACTCCTGAACCGGTAGGTTAGGGAGTGCTCGAGATACTACATTAGTAAATCCTCAGGCTAATAAAATATGGCTAAAGTCTATTATTGAAGAATGACATAAGTCAAGACACACACGGACTTTCTGGAATTGAGGATTGAAAATAGAACAAAATGTAACTAGGTGTAAACAGAGTGTCTACAAATGTAACATAAAAATAACACAAAAGTGGAGCTGAGGTATCAATACGTAGTACCACTAGGGACTTCGATTTAGTTTTCAGCATTGGCATCTGACGAGTAACGATATAAAGGACGATTCCTCGGCGGCTCAATTTATCGACAACTTCAATATTTTACACAACAATTGAATGAATTTTGAAGACTTTTTAGCAACATCGTACCAACTCCACCTCATGATAAATCTTGATTCCGTTGTTATTGGTGTATGCTTAGAATCCCGGAGGCCTGATCCCGAGTTGCTGATAGAAATTCACGGTATCGTAAAATGTTACGGTTGCTATGAGCTTACCATCTTTGAATTCGCTGAGGTAAAGCTGATTCCATTTGGCTTCCTTACCCGTTGG
>DEUU01000328.1 GCA_002362735.1 Dehalococcoidia bacterium UBA3254 | reverse complement strand
CAGGAAATCTGGACAGCATCCGATTCCGGAACCTTTGATTTAACAGTGACCGCCAGCATTGGAGATAGAATAGATTTTATGGTTTATGGTGGTTATTGGTCTGGTAATACCCCGGTTAATATCACCATCAATTACTAATCCAGGTCCATCTCACTCGTTAAAATAAGTACCTTCAAAACCTACCGGGCTCTATTCGTATTGTTAGTTTATTCGTCTACATAATACATTTTCCTGTTTCCTTGTTGGATAATTATTGGTTACATCTCAATTTCTCCATCTTTAGTTCTTTTACCAATAGATAAGCTGAACAATCAGAGTAATTGTTCAACAAAATAAAACCGGAAGGCAGATCAATTACCAATATTGTGTTGGAATTAAGGCACTAGTGAATAAAGTTTGAAATATCAACAAACTGATATTAAGATGATATTCTTTGATGCCCCCGGTTATTTCTGCTTCTTTAACATTTCCTTCATTGGATTCCAATAATAATCCTTCCATCCCTGTTTAATTTCCTCGTAATATTTCTGAGGAATACCGATCTGTCTAAAGGAGAGAAGTGTACCGTTGGACGCTTCTTTTAGAGAAAAAGTCACTTTCGAGTAAAGGTTTTCCGGCCAATCGGCATAATGCCATGACTGAATAATCTTCCGGTCAGGTATGAGTTCCAGGTTTTCACCATGGATATCGCCATCATACACTGAAAACCTGGTACCGACTTTTCTTTCTAGCTTTACGGTGGACCCTGTTAAAGCCGAATGTTTTTGGGGATCCATCAATATCTCGTATATCTCATGCGGACTGGCTTGAAATGTTACTGATTGCCGGAGGTTCTTGCTTATCATAATGAACTCCTTTGTTTTTTATCAGGTAAAGTTTTTACGAAATCAATACAAAGACTTAAGAAATCCAATAGTTGATCGTCTGTTTCCAGTACATCGGGTGAGACTAATACCCATCCTTTCATTGGTTTACCGGTTATATCAAAGGGAGTGAAATATTCACTTTCCATAAGCGCTTCTGACTGTTGAAGACTAGTACGAAGAAGCAAGGATTCTTGATGTATGCCAAAACACATATTCCCCTTCATCAGGTAACCGACGCCACCAAACATCCGCTTCTTAGATACGTTACCCAGTCTAGCCAACAGCCGGTCGATCCTGTCTTCCAGTTCCAGATTGTATGCCATAAACCCTCACCATCCATACACCACTATAACGTTATTATAGTGGTTACTAAAGTGGTGACTTCCCCAGTATTCCGGAAAGACACCCGCCACCTTTACAAAGAGAAATTACTCCAGTGCAAGGTGAAAAGAATATTTCCAATCTTAAATACCCTGTAAAGCGCTACCGGGTTTGCGGTCACCTGTTCTGGACTTAACCGTGAACTTTTCATGGAACAACCCTCCTAACAATTTGTGATTATCACATAAAAGTATCAATTTGATTCAACAGATCGATGAGGCGGGTGCCGAATACATGGTCGGGACGCACCCCAGGGATATAAAACTTTGTCATCAGCAGATGGTTACCCTGGCCGAGCTTGCTTTGGCCTTTTTTTCCTTCACCCGAAGTCATACTAAAACCACCCTTGGGTTTATATTTTCCGGTATATTGGACCTGTTCGAGGTGCCTTATGTCCCGTTCATATTCCCCCAATCCAGTTGGTTTTATAAATGCATATATGCGGCCATATGCATTTATTAGGAGAATGATTTGAAGCATAACCAAGATATACTTAATGTTTATCAGGTGAATATGCTAGACTTATACATGTGTAAATTTATCAACTTGGAACTAATCTACTTTACCTATAATCATTGAAATAAATGGGCACGAAAGACATCAATAGAGTTTGGTTTGCTCTTTTTTCAATTTGCCTTGTTTGGGTAATTTCCATAAGTATCGCATACGGAATATATCTATTGACGCATAACATTGATTCAACCGGGGTAATACCTCCACCAACAACTAGTTTACCCCAAACTATATCTCCTGCACCTGGCGGAGCGTTGCTATTTCAGTCTTACTGTATGAGGTGTCACCGGTCTAGTACCATCAATACCAAATTGACAAAAGCACAGCTTCAGAGCTTTCTTCACAGTCATAATACTGGTCGAACACTGACCCAGGAACAAATCGCTTCTATTGCTTCCTTTTTAAATCCGTGAGGAGAAAACTATTTTAAGGATATTTTCTATTTTTGAAAACTACCTGAGATAAAAGGCACTGAAAATATTGAGATTATATTATTGATAAAAGATATTTAAGATTAATATAAAAATTATGATCATACAGGTTTCTTTAGCAATAGGATTATTACTATTCCTTACTTCAGGTGTTTTATGGATACTCAATATCGGAATTGATCTGTTTACTAGCTATGTTATAGTGACTGTAATCAGTGCCGCCGCTGGCTTAATATTGGGTTTTATTGGAATACTATTTACACGTTCGATAACGAGAAAACTGCATGTGATTTCTAAAAAACGTCATACCCCCTTTTCTTTCCTGGAACACTGGGGTACTTCGGCGGGCATATTTATTTTAGTGATCTCCGGATATTTCTTAAGAACAAATCCTACTTACCTAGTTGCGAATTTTCATTTTATTGGTTTGGTCACGACTATGTTTTTTGGATGTTGTTTCATAGTTGATTTTATAGGAATGCAGAAATACTGGTATCTTTTACCAGATAACGTAGATATCGTTGAAGGCACGGTTAAAAAATATCTGCTTGGGAAAAAACAGCTAGACTCGGGAAAGTATCACGCTTCTCAGAGGTCAGCTTTCTTGGCATTTACTATTTTAGGAAGCGAAGTATTCGTCACGGGTATTATCAAGACAATATCACTGAATATCACCATTAACTCCGGCTTACTATACGTTTCAACCCTGATTCATGATATATCCGGTGTATTACTGACCCTGCTTGCGATTATCCATATTATTTTTGTATTTGCGAATAAAAATAATTTCCGTTTACTAATAAACTGGTTCACCGGAAATGAGACCGAATAGTTAAATAATTTGATACAAATACAGATTCTCCTAATCTCCAAGTAACAATACTTTATGCGGAAAAAACAATTCCAGGTTGAAGGTAAAGTAAGGAATCGTCCCTTCGAGACCACTTGAACCACTAACATTATTATCAAAAAACAATAAGGCTGGAGTCGAAACTGACCGTCTTATTTACGAATTCCAGTAATTCTCATCACAAACAGAATTAAGTTGGTGCACCATTTTGTGCAAACTTGTGAGTTTGAACGCGAATTTTCAATCCGGAGCAGTTGTCATGATGAGTTGGATACCAAAAGTGCATTTGTCGGATCAACCACCAATTAAAAGCTGAAAAGCTACCCAGTGTTGTGAATAGGTAATTTACAATGAATAAAGGTCTGGTAGTTTTTATCTGTGTCTAACTATAATGCTTGCATCCCTTTTGTGCGAAACAGCTATTGCACCGCTTACACCAGTTTATTTCTTCAAATCGATTGTTTTTAAGTTTTTCGGGAGTCAATGGGTCAGCAATAGCCTGTCGACCGAAACCTAGAAATGCCGGGGCTAATCTTGTTTGAAGAGCGAGTCTCATTTTTTCAACCGGGTTTCCGTGGTTGGCTAAATATGATGTGAAGCCAGATTGAATTACAGCTGCTTGCGGCTCCATCATCTTCACCACTTGTGTAAGAACGGAAATGGCGTCGGCATTGAACATATCCGGGAAGTTAGAAACATTTATGAAGTCGAGATGTAAATCCCTATCCAGGATGGTAACAATATCCCTCAAGTTGGCCAAGTTGGGCTCTGAAACCCGGGCACCAATGATGAAGTTTTTCTTATTCTTGTGGGCCAGTTCCTCCCTGATCCTTTGGACTGCTTCTATAACAAAGCAAGCCCTCTGTCTGAGGGTCTCTCCGCCCCATTCATCCTGCCTACTATTCGCCTCACTCAAGAGTTGAAACGTGAGATGTCCGTGGCAGAGCTTTAGGTCTATCCCATCAAAACCGGCTTCGGCTGCCAGAACTGCTCCTTTGACCACGTTCACCAACGACCTGCTAATGACTGAGGGAGTCAGACTCATGAAGTTTTTATTCCCTTCATGATCGTTGCCTGGCGAACCAGTGCTAAGTTGTACCATCAGAACCGTTTCCGGACTTACGTCCTTTATCTCTCGAACCAGCCGCCTGAATTCGGGAAGATTATTCTCAGTCATCAATAATCCGTTAGGCAAGTGACCTCTTTCAACCGGATTATCTGAACAGGTGGTGTTTTCTACAAAAAGGATACCCCAGTGACCGGCAGCCAGTTTTCGATACCAGTTATATGCTGATTCACTGGGTTTGCCTTCAACTGTTCCGTCTCCCCGTTCCAGAGGTTGGAGCACAAGAAGATTCGGTGCCATTTTGGAACCGATTACGCGTCTCTGAAAAAGCCAATCATAGTTGTCGGCCATATCAAACTCTCCTTTCTACTACGCTTTTCCTCTATTTTCTTAGTTATTACCGACTGCGCTAATTTGGTATGGAGCGTCAGCCAGAAGGCTTGGTTCTTTTTCTTATTCTGGCCAACCAGAAAGTAGCTAATAGACCTGCTATAGAGATGCCGGTAATCACGTAGAACCCGGAATTCAGTGATTGCGTCGAATCCCTCAAGATACCAAGTACATAAACTGAAACCAGGCCGCCTACATTCGCAAAGAAATTACCGAAACCGGTTGAAATGCCAGCCTGTTGCTGTCCCAGTGTTTCCAGGGGAATAGCAAAAAGCGGCCCGAAGTACATTTGCACAAAGATGGAATTGATACATATCAGGGCAATTAGCAAAATATTACTGGATACGGAAGCGAATAAAGCGGTGGTTACCGCAAGTACAAGTAATGAGACCTCTATAACGACCGGGGGATTTCTCATCCTGTCCGAGATTGCCGCCCCGATAAGATTAGAGGGAGCCGTCAGCAAGGCTTGAACCGCAACCAGGATACCGACGTTACCCATGGAAAATCCCCTTTCCTCCATAAGAAAGGTGGGCAGCCAAAACGATATTCCCTGCATAACGGCCAGCCTGACAAACTGGACCATCCCGCAAGACCACATCAACCCGCTGCGAAAGAACCGGAATGATGCCATGATATTGAGATTATGATGCCCTCTTGAATTTGGGGATTCTTTTCCGAAGCGCATGAGTGCCAGAGAAGATAATATTCCCACGGCGGCAAAACTCAGGAAGGGGAAACGCCAGTCAAAGTGGGCAACCAGCAGCGGTCCCACGATATCCAGCGCGACAGTGCCCAAGAAACCACCCACCAGCCATAAAGCCATCGCCGTAGCACGTCGTTGAGGTGCGAACCAGCTTG
>DEUU01000095.1 GCA_002362735.1 Dehalococcoidia bacterium UBA3254 | reverse complement strand
CACCTACTAACATTGAATGGTTGGAGGTGAGTAGATTGGCGATTACTGTTTGAAATTTTTACAAAAAAAGTAAAAAAAATGGGCTGAGATTAAAAATTCAGTCTTGACTTAAAGAATTATTTGAGAAGTTGTCTGGCTCGTTGTTCCAGTTCATCACCTTCCAATATCTTTTTCATATGCCTCTATCCATTATCCGATAACGCCAAAATCAGCCGCGAGTGTAACGAGTCGGCTGGATTGTCTTGTTAGGCGCTTCAGTGTCTGATCTGATCCTTTCTTTCTTTTGGAATGTAAGCTTCCTAGACGGCATTACCTTACGTTGTGTGCGTCTTCAAAGGAGAAATACCTCATTTCTTTATGTCCAGATGTAAAGTACGCCTCATTCCCTTTTCAAATATTGCTTCTGGTAGGAATCTCCGCATCCAGAACATTCTGGCCGCATCACTACCCACGGTGTGACGCAGCCTCGGCGATTTGCTTTCGATAATGTTCAGAATAACTTCGGCCACCACTGTTGGCCCGGGTGCTCTTTCTTCAAATTGGTGCCGTACTTCGAGAGCCCTTTGCCGCCATGGGTCGTAGGCGCTGATTCGATCGACAGCCTGCTTCGAGTTGTCCCATACATTTGTTTTGATGAAGCCTGGCTCCACCAATGAGACTCGAACGTTAAATGGCTTGACTTCATGACGCAGCGCCTCTGTATAACCTTCCAGTGCAAATTTGCTCGCTGAGTAATAACCTGCAAACGGCGAGGGAACGAGCCCCGCCCCTGAACTGATGTTAATGATTTGCCCACTGCCCTGTTTTCGCATGATCGGTAGTACATCCTTGACCGTCCTCACTACACCAAACAGGTTTGTCTCGAACTGTGCCTTCACCTCCTCCACCGTTGGTTCTTCTATGGCACCCCTTAACACGTAGCCGGCATTGTTGATGAGGATGTCCAAGCGCCCCGTTTTCTTCAATACCGTGTCCAAGCAGGCTTCCACCGCCTCATCTGAACAAACATCCAGGGGCAATACCTCAACACCGGACATTGTTTCAATGCTTGAAGGGTTGCGGCTCGTCCCAAAAACAGTGAAGCCTCGCTGAGCAAGCAATCGCGCAGTGGCCTGGCCAATGCCTGAGGAGGCCCCAGTAATCAAGACAACTCTCGTTTCTGGCATATCGTTCCTCCCTTTATGTTTCCCGCGCACTCTGCTTCAAGCGGGTAAGTGAACATAAGAGAAAAAGTGACTGGCGATGATATCCGGGCGTGCTTCAAATTTACATCCACGCCTAACAAGTTATTAAACAGTTTTCTGGATAATATCAAAAAGATTCATCATTCTCAATAAAAAATAAAATGCCCCCGAAAGCAAGTCTCTAATTTTGTTATATTTATAAGGCTGGATAATATACCTTCCGTCATGTTATCCAGTTTCTGTTTAACCTCTTTTGCACACCGAGGCTGAGTTAAACCATACCGTCGCCGTTTCTAAGTCCAACAAATATCAAGACCCTTTTATCGAGGATTAGGGTTTGAACTCTTCCGCTTCATTAAGAATGGAGAATTGAAGACTTCAGGAAGAAGTCACGAACTTCTCATCCGGGTTACCGGAAACGGCGTGCCCCTCCGGTAACCAAGATGGAATTTATTCAAATAGATCCACTTCTTGCAGATAGAGCTGGGCCGCCTTTCCGCCTTTCATGACCATTTTTCTTCCGAGCAGATCCAGGCCATGAATCCCGGTGGTGCCTTCGTGTATTGGATGGATGCGGGCGTCGCGGCAGAACAGCTCCAGGGGGAATTCGTCGCAGTAGCCGTAGCCGCCCAGGATCTGCAATCCCTGGCTGACCGAGAGGACACCCATTTCCGAGGGGTAGGTCTTGGCCACCGGCGTGAGCAGATCGGGCAGGAGTCCATTCCGATATGCTCCATCCCCCCTGCTCTGAACCGTAAAACTCAGCGGTGGGTTTCCGCCATCCGCTGGGATTTTTTGTTGGCCAATGTTTCGACCTTATTGAGTCTTGTATCGCGATTAAAAGGTTGGGGTGCGGGAATACCATAAAGCATGCCTTCGGCACTAATATCTTCATCTATATCAGGCCAATGTACGCCATGACCGTCTCCGATAACCCTATAATTAGAGCGTTGCTTAGGTGTTGCATCGGATAATCGCCATGACCATGCAAGTGGAACGCTTATTGTTCGACCATCAACGAGTTGAGCCGTAATTGTATCTTCGTTGATCTTTATATCCTTAATTTTTACTTCTTGTATTCTCACCGCAGTGCTCATACCAGGCCTCCATTATTTTGTCTTGGTTGCTCTAAATTATTCCTCTTATGGTATTGAGTTCTTTTGGACCAAAACCGTAATTTTTTACCAATACGATGGGCGCCAGCCAAAATTTGCAGATCATCTTCTCTCTTTGAATATGCACATGCATTTGCTCAATACAATCAAAGCTGAAAAAGAAAAAGCGATAGGGGCCTCTGATTTTCTTGACCGTTGGCATATCGTTACTTTTTTATCATAAAATGAATAATTTTCAAATTATTTTCATTATTTAATCATTAAATAGCTCCGCTTTCATCTCCACCGTCATCCCGTCCCCTTCCATCAACCGCTGACCCAGACCCTCAATCTTGGGCAGTTCGTAATGGAAGAAATAGACGAAGGTCTGATATTTTCCCTGATAAAATAATTTTTCTTCCTCGGAACATTCCTTTTCCAGGCCCTTCCGAATAACCAGTGCTTGAATCAGCCACTGCCAGGCTACGGCGATGATCCCGAAAAATTCCAGGTAGAGGGTGGCGTCGGCCAGGAA
>DEUU01000263.1 GCA_002362735.1 Dehalococcoidia bacterium UBA3254 | reverse complement strand
GAGCTTGTTTATTACCGCATAGCGTACCGGTTTCCCCGCTTTGACCAGCCCATCGTAGGTTCTGGTCCTGGTTTCCTCCATAGCCTTCTTCAGTTGCCCACAAGCCTTAACCAGTGCCCCACCAAGCAAATATGTTATCCGGCTGCCTGCGGCCGGTCCTGAGGGGACGGTCTTGTCCGTATCCCGTGTATACAGACGGATTTTTTCCAGCGGTATATCCAGCACGTGAGCGGCGATTTGTGTCAACATAGTGTCATTGCCTTCACCGGGATCGGCGATAGCTCCATAGATCTTAATCCCGTTATCTCTGTCCATCTCTACAGCGAGTTCGCCTATGTCTCCGCGAGTACCAACTCCAAAGGAGTGGGCAGCAATACCAAATCCTCGTTTTACTGCTTCGCTCTTCTTGTTAAAAATCGCGGCTTCTTTTTGAGCCTGCTCATAATGAGGCTTGATGGCATCGCATAACTCCGGAAAAGTCCATTGCCTGGCTACAAAGCCCGTGGAGTCACTTTGCCCCGGTTTCAGGGAGTTCATCCTGCGGAATTCCAGTGGGTCAATATTCAGCTTCTCCGCCATCATATTTATAACTGACTCCATAGCAAAAGCTGCTTGCGGAGGCCCGGCCCCCCGGGCAAGCCTGGCGTTTGGTGGTGAGGTACATTGATTCCAGAAGGCTCGGAATATAGCGAATCGGGCGCTTAAAATGCAAAGCAGCCGCAGCCGTAATAGCTTCGGAAGATAAACTGGCTTTGATACCGAATTGCCCGTCGACGAAAGGTTCCTTGTAGCGGATTTTGCAACCGATGGCTTCACCTATCTGAGCAGCGTGGTAATGAATATTAATGCTTCGCCCAAATATTGTCATCTGAGCGTCTTTTCCTTCACATTCGAGGTAGGCGATGCAAGCTTCCGGCTCCATGGCAGCCTGGTGTACGACTTGAGTTGAGAATTTCTCCTCGATGACAACCTTCGATTCGGCGAGTGCCTTCTTGACATCGCCCTTAGTCTGATGCTGAGAATAGCAAACAGTGGGCCAACTCTTATGAACCTGATAAGCGCCGGGAGCCAGAGCCTCCATGGCATTATTAATAACCGGCAAAGGCTCATAATTTACTTTGACAGCGGCAGCAGCCGCCCGTGCTTGATCACGGGTCTCAGCGGCGATTGCCAGTATCGGGTCACCGATATACCGCACTACATCTTCGCTGAGTACCGGTTGGTCCGGATTCACACCCCGGATAACGTTGGTCCCTTTGATATCTGAACCTTTTACAATGCCGATGACGCCTGGCATTTTCTCGGCTACAGAGGTATCAATAGATTTAATGACAGCATGGGCTTAAGTGCTATGTATTGCTGCCAACTCCAGCGCTCCATCAAGCTTGATATCCGCGGTAAACTGGGCTAAGCCGCAAGCCTTGAGCATTGAAGACGGACGGGGAAGGGAAACTCCTATCACGCCCTTTTTGAATTTAGTGCGGATCTTATCAGGGGTGGTCTCCTTTCGGAGAAATTGCCCTGCAAGCAGGACTGCCTCAATGATTTTTTTGTAGCCCGTACAGCGGCACAGATTTCCGACTAGTGCTCGTTTTATCTCCGCGACAGATGGGTTAGAGTTCCAGTCAAGGAGAGCTTTGGCGGACATAATCATTGCGGGTGTGCAATAACCGCACTGGATGGCACCGGGGAGGACGAAAGCTTCCTGTATCAGATGCGGATTTTCCGGGGTCCCCAGACCTTCCACTGTAATTATGTTGGCTCCGTCCAAGTCAACAACTTTTTTGAGACAAGAACGGATGGCTTTTCTATTAACAACAACCGTGCAGGCGCCGCACTGGCCTTTTCGATCGCAGGATTGTTTGGTCCCAGTAAGTCTCAAGTCTTCCCGCAGAAGATCGAGAAGGACTTTATCCGGGCTGACGATAAATTTCCGTTCGATACCGTTGATAGTAAGAGTAACGGTGAGCAATCGATCCTCCTGAATAATAAATTATCTAAAAAATTATCTCCTATTTGAGATTGTTAAGTATATAATATTAATATTAATAATACACGATTATTTGGGTTAAAACATCTTGTAACTAAACTCAAGCCTTATCAACGACTATCCGGTCAGTAGCCGTGTCCGAAACCGGCTGCCTGGATAATCTGAATAGAGGTCATTGTTCAGAATTCGAACTTCAGAATGCGGACGGGGGATCATAAGAGCAATTGAAGTTTATAATTCTAGCGGTCACCCGGTAATAACACTGCGCGGGGTACTCTTTTTAGCTTCATGCCAAACAGAAAACGCAGTACGTTGAATCGCTTCACCAGCGTTTCATATATCAGCATTATAACGATAAAAGAAGTAGTGCTAATAGCAAGGTACTTGAGGCCGACTCCGGTATCCCACTGGACTATGTAATAGCCGATAACAATGATGATAGTCTGATGCAATATATAGAACGGGAGAACGGCTTCATTGGCATAGGACAGAAATCGGGCATTTCGATTAAGGTATAGACTTCCGAAAGCGAGTATGGTAAAAAGCCATCCCCAGGTACCCAATGCCTGGACCAGCATTCCAATATCATACATCATTGTCCCAAATTTCGGTTCTCCTGATATCAGTACATACAGAAAAATGAACGTGAAAGAAGCCACGCCGAATGCCAGGGAAGCCCAGCGAAGTTTTTTGATGGTTACCATGATGTGGGGATTGGAGAAGATGAAGTACCCGAAGATAAAGAACAAAACATAGGTAATAATATTCCAACCTCCGGTCCTATAGCCCCAAAAGCCATCCGGATATATGAGCACATTAACGACGGTTATTATTAATACGAATAATGGTATCAAAGTCCAGGGTCTGTCAAAAAAGGCAGCCAGTCTGGCTATCACGCTTTTTCCCTCCCGGTTACGGGTGAAAAACAGAGGGATGGTTATTACAGAGAAAAGAAACAGGTCCCTTAAGTACCACAGGTGAAATAACTGCATATTCGGTAGAGCTTGCAGATAAAGCCAGTATATTTGAAATAAATTGTATCCACCTAAGTCCGTCCCGTGGTAAATAGCATCGTAATAAGCTTGAGGCACCACGATTACCAGTATCCCGAAAATAAACGGGATTAACAGGCGCCAGACCCTTTCTCCGGCATATTGTCCGGAACTCCGGATTTTCAAAGAATAGTATGTACCCGCTCCCGCAATAAGGAAGAATAGTGGCATTATCCATTGACCGTTAAAAGTTACTGCAATTGAGGCTGCTATATTCGTGGTAGCGTTCTTTACATGCCAGTCTTCTCCAGCATTAAAGAATCTGGCATTGTGGTGGAAGAAGATTACTCCCATAGCCAGGACTCTAAGCCAGTCGAGGTAAAATAGCCGACCAGAAACCCCAGCTAAATTCTTCATAGTCGCCTCTATTGCAGACTATCCAGAATATTGTTCGATATAATTTGGTATTATAACCTAACATATTTTAGATATCAAACATATTTTAAATTAAAATTCCACGTTTTATATCTTACAAAGACCATTCGATTGTATGCACGATGATTGAAGCCGCCTTGACAAATATATCACAACGTATTACGATATATCGTGATAGTTCTAAATCTGCTATTGCGGCAGAGCGTAAGATAGCAGGTAAGACATCAAAAATTATAAGTTTGGGAGGTTGGGAATTATGTTTGGCGGACATTTTCATCATTTTGAAAGACACTCTCGTTTATTCGAAAAAGGGGACCTGAAATACGTAATCCTGGACCAGTTAAAGGATAAACCCGCCCACGGTTATGAGATCATCAGGGCTTTAGAAGCACGCTTTCAGGGTTTTTATTCTCCGAGTGCAGGGAGCGTGTATCCCACCCTTCAACTACTTGAGGATATGGGGTACGTAAAGTCTTCAGACCAGGATGGGAAAAAAGTCTATTCCATTACAGACGAGGGCCGCGCATTCCTTAAAGAACGTGAGGAAACCTTCGATAAGATCAGGGAGCGGATGCGCGACTGGTGGGGAAGTGGAAAACAGGAAGAATTCAGAGAAATCTTCCACGAACTCAGGGGCGTAGGAAGAGACATTGCCAGAGAATCCCGACGTCTGGATCCAGACAAAATGACCAGAATTAAGGAGATTATTTCCAAAGCCTGCCGGGATATTGAGAGTGTTCTGGCAGAACAAAAATAGGGTTTTGGAGCAGTAAAAATCAAAAAGACTTAAACTGTCCATTAGTCCAGTCGTAAACCTCTCCGTACGGACGGTTACATTGCGGTGAATTTGTTATATATTCTTATACATAAGATAAAGCGCAATAAAATATCCATAATAAAACAGGGAGGTTTAAGATGGGATTTTTTAGAATACTGGCTGCTATACCGGGATTTTTTCTTAGCTCTTTTATTTTAATGCTGCTGTGGGGAGTTATCTCTCCTAAATTCGGGATTGCCACTATCGATTATCCTCTGGCGATGCTGATCACAATTACAGTTTGGTTGACAGTAGCTCCTCTGGCAGCAGTCGGTAGCCGTCATCATTAGCGGTTGCAGGGTTCATCTTTCAACTATATAATGATCGATTGGGGCTGAGTTTTAATCAGCTTTAATCGATCATTAATCATTAAGGTCAGGTGTAATTTGGTCAATGTGACAAAGGGATATCGGCAAAGATGGATTGCACTGGTTTTTATGGGCGTTTCTCTTCTGGTTATTTCCCTCGATAACACGGTTTTGAATCTCGCACTACCGAATATTTCCAAAGAATTGGGTTCTAACTCCAGTCAACTTCAATGGATTATTGATGCTTATGTTCTGGCTATTGCCGGACTCTTGTTGACGATGGGTTATGTAGGCGACCGGATCGGACGGAAACTAACTCTTCAGATCGGGTTGATTATTTTCGCCGGTTTTTCCCTGGGAGCGGCGCTGGCGAAAACAACTGAGATGCTGATTGCGATGCGGGCAGTTATGGGTGTTGGAGCGGCCACGATTTTGCCGGCAACGCTTTCAATTTTAACCGCTACTTTCAGAGAGCCGAAAGAGCGAGCTCAAGCCATCGCTCTGTGGGCGGCCGTTTTTGCTCTGGGTATGGGTATTGGTCCTCTCATTGGAGGCTGGCTTCTGGACAACTTTAATTGGAGCTCGGTCTTTTATATTAATATCCCAATAGTTATAATCGGTTTGATCGGCGGTTATTTTTTTATTCAGGATTCTAAATCTGAGAACCCGCGAAAAATTGATATTCCGGGAGTCATTCTCTCGATCGTCGGACTATTTGCGCTGGTCTATGCCATCATTCAAGCAGGAACAGATGGCTGGACCGCCCCTCATATCCTCTATGCTTTTGGGGCGGCTGTCGTTCTCCTCGGAGCTTTCATTATCCTTGAATTAAAGTCCAGGAATGCTATGCTGCCGATAAATTTTTTTAAAAATATGTCTTTCACCGGGGCAAATGTGGCATTAACTCTGGTCTCTTTTGGCTTAATGGGGGCTTTTTTCTTTCTGGGACAGTTTCTTCAATCCGTACAGGGCTATACTCCGCTGGAAGCCGGGGTGCGTCTTCTGCCGATGGCGGCAGTCGCTTTTATATCCGCGGCAGTATCCGCCCGGATTGCCAACATCATCGGTACCAAGTTTACCGTAGGCATCGGAATTATGCTGGGAGCCGTCGGTTTCTTTTATTTAGCCAGTATTTCTCAAGTGGACGCCACTTACGGCCGCATTTCCCTGGCGATGTGCATTACCGCTCTGGGAATAGGGCTGGTAATGAGTCCGGCGACAAATTCTGTGATGGGTTCGATCCCGGTATCTCAATCCGGGGTTGGATCAGCCATGAATAATACCACCAGGCAAATCGGGGCAGCACTCGGGGTAGCTGTTCTGGGGACTTTATTGAATTCAACCTATCTGGCTGAGATCAACGGGGCAAAGTGGCCGGTTCCGCTTCCCGCTCAAGCCATGGAAGCCATCCGGAGCAGCATTCAGGGCGCTCATATTGTTGCTCAGAGTGTGTCCAATCAATATCCCCAATTGGCACAGTTGATCGTTAATCAATCGAATGATGCTTTCGTGAACGGGGCTCGCCATGCTCTGGTGATTTCCGGTATTATTTTAGCGATAGCTGCCGTGATTACGGTGTTAATACTTCCTTCTAAGGTACGACCCCCGAAAGACGAGCCTCAAGTTGAAAAGTCTGCGGCATCAAAGGAATAGTTTTCCTTGCAGGGGGTCCCCTTGCAAGGAAAAGGATTTCGTTTTTCCTTCGGAGTCGGTAACCATGACGTTGAGGGGTTTTTTGAGACCCATAAATGATATTGTCCCTTTGCTATGCCAGCTGACAACGGAAGTTTGAACCACCGCGATAATTGTGATTCCGGACACGGTTACCTTCTCTTCAGCCGTTACCTGTTTTTTCTCCATCGGAGTGATATCACCTTTCTGATGACTCTGAAAGTGGGCAGAGAAAATATCATCTGCAGCGCCGGAGGAACGAGCTGGATCGGATAAAGTCTCAGGTCACCCTCAAAGAAACCTTCGAATATAGGCTCGACAAATGATGGCTCGACACGGACGGGATAGGGCTGGGTAAATTCCAGGATTCGGTTAATGGGCTCAGTCAGGGCAAAGAGATAAAAGGTTTCAGCCGGATCGTCCAGTCCAACGTTAAATTCAGCTTTTAAATGTTTAATTTTGAGACATCGAAAAGAGCGTTTAAAGAAGCGTCCCAGCTGCTTCAGAAGACCCTTGATCTGCATGAATTCACCGGCCTTCCTCAGCCTCTGAATGGTCTTTTTGAAATTGAATTTGCCGTGCGACTTTTTCTTTTTAGCCGGCTGCCTTCGAGTTTTAAATTCCTGATCTATCAGTCCGAAAAGCCATCTCCACCGCAAATAGAAACGGGCTTTTCCATAGATTTCGAGCCGCCAGGCCAGATCCAGAGGTATCGAAAGTACCAGGATACCCAGTAAAATGAGACCGCCGATGATCGAGACAACGATGATCCACGCCATAACTTCACTCCATAGTATACCTTTCCCGGGCACAATAATGTTCGGGAGTGATATTACCTTCCAGCCATGAAAAAAAGAAGGACTGAATTGAGATCAGGGAGAAAACCCTTTATCTACTTTTCTTCTTTGGGAGCAGACTCGCCTTCTCTTTTCTTCATCATCATGGACATGGCATTATCCGCCACCTTTTCCAATGCCTGAGAAAGACCCCCACGAATCGCTTCGATTCTGACGCCGTTCTTATCAATAACAATCACGGCGACGGGTTTGATTCCGGCTCCCCCTCCGGTCCCCCCTCCAGAGCCTTCCTGCTGCTGCTTCTGACTCATTTTACCCGACCCGGCCCCGGCGCCGAATGCGAAGCCGACGCTGATCAAGGGGATTAAAGTTGTCCCGTCCACTACTACCGGATCCCCGACCACAGTTTTAGTGTTCAGCATTTTCTCAATTTCACCCATGGTGGTTTTGACAATAGTTTCGATGTCCTCCATCTCTTTGCTCCTTAGACCACAAATTTGTAAACCTACTTATAGTCTAACACGGAGGATGTTATTCCAAGGGATGTTTGGGCGCATTTGTAACTTATTAGATAAAAATGCCTTGTCTTCCTGGATAGGCCCAAATAAAAAACAAATGGCGGAAGGAAGTTGACAAATATATGTTTAGTAACTAAAATATTTAGTAGCTAAATAATTAAATGGAATTAGGGTGAATAATTTGTTTGAGTCCAATTCTCAGCAACTCGGCGATCTGACGAGAGAAGACCTTCTACAGCAGCTCTTCGATCGGATGTTTTCTTTGATGAAGCAGATTCACCGGGAAATTCATCAGGACGTCGGTGATCCGGAGCTGGCGCTAAGTCCTCCTCAAGCGAGGTTGATCTTCGCTATTGCCAGAAATAGTGAGAGAGGATTATCGGTCAAGGAACTGGCCAGGATGACGAATATGACCCCGGGAGCCATCACCCAGTTTGTGGATGTATTGATTGAGAAAAACCTGGTTACCCGCGAAGAAGATTTGAAAGATCGACGGATAGTAATACTTAAGCTTACTCCTTCTGCCATGGGCCATATGGACTTATTCCGGAAGCACTTTTTAACGTGTGCCGCCCGGAAGTTCGATGTTTTGAGTATGGAAGATTTAACGCAATTATATCATCTTCTCGCCAGGGTGACTGGAACACAGGTGTCTGCTGAGCCACCGATTTAAAAGGATGCTGGTTACATATATTTTATGATCATGAACTCAACATCTCGGGAGGAAATATCTCTTGTTGAAATTAATCAAATCGCTTAGACCTTTTACCTGGTCGATCATCTTCATCTTCATCCTGTTGCTGGGTCAGGCCATGGCTGACCTGACTTTACCGGACCTGATGTCAAGAATCATCAACGTCGGGATTCAACAGAATGGGATTGTCAATACCGCTCCGGACGC
>DEUU01000424.1 GCA_002362735.1 Dehalococcoidia bacterium UBA3254 | reverse complement strand
GTATGTTACTGCCAATTATCCCCGCCTTCCTTTAATGTCGGGAAATACCTTATTCCCGCCCGACGGCGGTAATCCTGATTTTATCGTCATTACCGTACCCGAATGGCCTGAAAGGAAAGTACTGGTATTTCCAGAATCCGGTTATACCCTGATTCTCGGTACGGATTACAAGGGCGAAAACAAAAAGGCCATGCTGCGTCAGGTCATGTACTGGGCGAAAAAAGAGGGAAATCTGGGATTACATGCAGCCAGTAAGATTTTACGGGTAAACCGGGAAGGTAAACTTCAGGATTTTGGATTTTTGCTATTTGGGTTGAGCGGCACGGGTAAAACCTCTCTTTCCTGCCATTCCCACTGGTTGAAATATCCTGAGAAAGTTGTTATCCGGCAGGATGACGTAGTAATCTTGAGAACAGATGGAAGTGCAATTGGTACAGAAGAATCGTTTTATTTAAAAACGGATGGGCTGGAGCCGAATGCACAACCTCTGCTTTATGCTGCCGCTATCAGTCCTCGAGCCATCCTCGAAAACGTTTGGGTGGACTCAAAGACGGGAAAAGTAGACTTTTTTAATACCAGTCTTACCTCTAACGGCCGTGGAATGGTAAAAAGGGGAGACATCGCTTACACGGACAAGGATATAGACCTGGAAAAAACAGATTTTATAATTTTCATAAACCGTCGCTACGACATTTTACCCCCAGTAGTGCGCTTAAACGACGAATGGGGAGCAGCCGCTTTTATGTTGGGAGAATCGGTGGAGACATCTGCCGGTGATCCCTCACAAGCGGGTAAATCTTTGAGAGTCGTTGGCACCAATCCTTTTATTGTTGGTTCAGAGGTTGATGAGGGGAATATATTTCTAAGCATATTAAGAAGAAATCCCGGTATTCAATGTTTTATCTTAAATACAGGGCAAGTTGGAGGAAGAAGCAGCGGTCAGAAGATTACTGTCCAGGACTCCGTTAAAATCATGGAAATGATTGCCCGTGATAAAATAGTCTGGAAAAAAGACGATTTTTGGGGATATGATGTCCCGGTTGAAATCCACGGCGTAGATCTAAACCGTTTTGAGTTAAGCAAGTTTTATACTGAAGATGAAGTGCAGGAGCTATCGTTGAATTTAAAAAACGAGAGGATAGAGTGGCTCAACAAATTTAAGGGATTAAATCCTGACATCGTTAAAGCTCTGAGGCCTTGAGAATTATAATAGACAGGAATATTAAAAATGTCATATAGACCCTATCGCAGGCAAGGTATTAATCCAATCTGGATCTTGATCGGAGTTAACTTCGTAGTTTTCATCGCTACACTGATCAATCAGAGTTCTATCTATGAACACTTCGCGTTAGTGCCGGCTTTTATCGGACAGACGCCCTGGACAGTTTTCACATATATGTTTGTTCACGCTGATTGGTCACACATCTTTTTTAATATGCTGACTTTGTACTTCTTCGGCACCTTTGCTATAGCATTAGTGGGAGAGACCGTCTTTTTAACAACATATTTTATAGGCGGAATTGTGGGGGGCTTAGTGTTTGTAGCCTTTGCGCAACTTTTGGGCTCTTCCTATTCTATTGTTGTAGGCGCCTCAGGAGCGATCTATGCTCTGGGTGGGCTATTAATGGTAATGCGGCCGAACGCCAGAGTAGTAGCATTTCCTATCCCGATTCCGATGCCCTTATGGGTCGCTATTCTGGTTGGCTTTGTCCTGGTGACGGTTATTTTTTTCCAGGTAATAGCCTGGCAGGCCCATTTGGGGGGTCTGATTTACGGTGCGGCCGTAGGCTATTACTTCCGTCGCCGAGAATACCGAAGGTAATAACCTGATTAACAACACTGATTTTCCCTTAACTGGTGAAAGATCGTTCGATATGGAGGAAGAAATGGGTTCAATGGGTTCGTTAAGCCAGACTGACCCGGTAGTCTTTTCAGCTTTACAGAAAGAGATTAAACGGCAAAAAGAAACCATAAATTTGATCGCATCAGAAAATTACGCCAGCCGGGCTATAATGGAAATCCAGGCTTCGGTTTTTGCGAATAAATATGCGGAAGGGTATCCTGGACAACGATACTATGGTGGTTGCGAAAATATGGATACCATAGAGTCATTAGCGATTGAGAGAGCCAAACAACTTTTTCATACTGAATATGCCAATGTTCAACCGCACTCCGGTGCACAGGCTAATATGGCGGTCTACTTTACTCTGGTAAATCCCGGCGATACAGTCATGGGAATGAGTCTGGCGCACGGAGGACATTTAACTCATGGATCTCCAGCCAATTTCTCAGGTAAGCTTTATCACTTCGTCCACTATGGAGTAAACCGGGATACCGAGAGAATCGATTATGACGAATTAGAAAAATTGGCAGTTCAAAACCAGCCTAAACTAATAATTGCCGGCGCCAGTTCATATCCCAGGATCATAGACTTTGAGCGTTTTAGACATATTGCTGATCTGGTAGGCGCCAAATTTGTGACAGACATTGCCCACATTGCCGGTCTTGTAGCAGCGGGTGTCCATCCTTCCCCAATACCATATTCAGACCTGGTAACCGGGACCACTCACAAAACGTTGCGTGGCCCCCGTGCAGGTTTTATAGTCGGAAGACAACTTTACGCTTCCAAGGTGGATTCTGCCGTCTTTCCCAGGACACAGGGCGGACCTCTAATGCACATAATTGCCGCTAAAGCGGTTTGTTTTCATGAAGCTTTACAGCCTGAATTCGTCAAATATCAACAGAGTATTGTTGATAACGCTCTGGTACTGGCTACCGAGCTCGAAAAAGCCGGTTTACGGATTGTATCCGGAGGAACCGATAATCATCTGTTGCTGGTGGACCTGAACAAATCCGGAGTTACCGGATGGGATGCCCAGCAAGCTTTAGAGGCGGTGGGTATAGTGGCAAATCGAAATGCTATTCCATTTGACCCCAGACCACCGAAGATTACAAGCGGTATGAGATTCGGCACCCCGGCGGCTACCACGCGCGGTATGGGCAAAGAAGAAATGAAGCTTATTGCAGGATGGATCGTGAGTATAATCTCCAATCTCGGCGACGTGAGATTACAAAAGAAAATTCGAGAAGAAGTACTTCAGATCTGCTCTCGATTTCCGGTACCCGGCATAGACTATTAACAGGATTGAGCAGAGGCTTAACAGCGGACTCCATTTTTGCGGAGCCATTCCAGAGCTTTATGCGTATCGCTGGCTACTTTGGCTTTTTCACAATTTTTAACGCGGTATTTAAAACACCAATAAGTAAATTCTTTGAGTTCAGTTAAACTGCTTCTGGAATTTAAGTGATAATGCTTTTCGTGGCGGAACTGTCTTAATAGTGCGGACTGGGTGTCTCCGTATACTCTGTTATAAGTCTCTTCCTCTTCACCGTGAGTTTTGGTCCAGCAATTCGAAAATCTTTCCTTGCGAACTTCTTCGCGAACTGCTTGAATCAAGGCTTCTTCAACCGTTACTCCATAGAAGAAATTAAGGTACTGGCGGTACTTGCAGGCGCCTCTATGTGTTGTGTATATTTTTTTTTTTTTAAGGACCCGG
>DEUU01000412.1:412-3064 GCA_002362735.1 Dehalococcoidia bacterium UBA3254 | reverse complement strand
CGCCCCCCAAAAGCCAGTCGTTGCCCCCTTGCCTGGCAAAGATATCGTCATTGCCTGCCAAACCTTCGACCCGGTCATCTCCGGTGGTGTCATACAGGGCGTCTGCTCTGCCAGGAGCAGGTTTTTGCGGATCCGTGATGATGTTCCCCCACGCATCATACACTGCCTGCAAGCCCGGCTCATTCTTATCGGAATCTACCGGCTCCAGATCGCCAGTGATCAGGGTGCCCGTCTGTGGTTTGTCCGGTTCGTCAAGGAACTGTATGCCGAAATTACCGTTTTGAATACTTCCCTCTAGCTGAATCGTGCTACCGTCAGGCAGAGTTATTGTCCAGTAGGTGTTTTCGCTAAACGTGATATTGCCACTTGCATCTTTCCAAACATCCCCAGTTCCAACTTTATATAAATTGCCTAACTTGATTTTTATTCCATTCTCTATGCCGAGTATTATCTGTCCCCATTTGTCCTGATCACTAATTTTGTCATTGCCATCACCCTTCAAATAGTCATAGGTGTCAAAACCATTTCCACCAGTGAGAAAATCGTTTCCTTTTCCACCGTACAGATAATCATTGCCATCAGTTCCAGTCGCGTTACCGCTTTTGTATTTTGCTGCCTGATCTTGTGCGATTTCAAAAGGGAGGTCTCCGTAAAGATTATCATCGCCGATGTCACCCCATAGTTTATCATTTCCATAACCACCGACGAGAGTGACACTTCCGGGCAACTGTCCGGAATACTTTCCACTATTGTAGTTAGCTTCGAGTCTTTCATCCCTGCTGCTGCCAATAATCGTCTTTACCGGGTTCCTGGGGTCTATGTAATATGTGCCCTTCTCTATAGAACTTATGACACTATCGATAGAATGGAGGGTACTATCTATAAATACCTCCCCACCAATATCTAAGTCATGGTTTGCAACTGGGGATGGGCCAACAAGACCCGATACATTGTATACCCTGCTACTGTCTGCGCTCGCTCGCTGTGTCAGATATTGGGAGTAGAGATCCCATGATGATTTTTTCCATACATTGTCTTCATACCCAAGAAGGCCAGACGGGTCGAAGTGCCTTACAGTCACATAACCCTGGTTTTCGGTATCTGGAAGCAGGCTGTAATTTTGCATCAGATTCAATGCGCCAGGGGCGTTATATGTGTATACGGCATTGACTTCTTGCGAAAAAGAAACCGCGGTCATTTGAGCAAGGCAGCCGCCTAGGGAATGCCCGGTTACATCAAACGAACCCCTAATCTGACCGTTTGACTTCAGCGTGTTAATGTATTCTACCATCGAGCGAAACTGTTCGCTGGGCGTTTCGCGAACTGCGATTGCTCCGTCAGCAGATGCGTCATTGAGGCCGTCTGATCCCCTATTTGCTAGAATCGGTTGCCCATTGAATTCGAAAAGTGTCCCGGAATAGCCCGTCGCACTGTCGTTTTTCTTCTGGTCAACGAAGCTATAGCCCTTTTTATTCAAATCATCCCATAGATCTTTATATTTTGACGGCACCCATTCCGCTTCCTCTTGATCATAATTCCAATCTGCATAGGCCAGGTCAGAAAGAGCGGCATAGTCTTTTGCACGTTCGGTTAGGAAGCTGCTATTTGTAGAAATATCCGGCATACCTTCAGCTCCTATCTTTCGATTTCAATACTTCATATTCGAACGACTCATAATCCATGTAGTTAGCAGGACAATGCTCGCTGCCTACTGCCTTGCTCCCATCACCCAATTCAAGCCAGTTGAAAAACGGGACTCCGTAAGATCCAGCGAGTGCCCAACGTGTTACCTGATTGTATTCAGCCATCAACTTGCCCGTGCTGCGTTCATATATCCTCTTAAAGTTTATCTCTGCTGTTCCGGCATTTAATGTTCTGACCTTGACCATGTATCTGCTTTTCGCTTCGCTCACTATGGTGCAACTTGTTCTTTTAAAAGCCGGTCTTGTCTCATCCTTCGGTAGGGCAATGCACCTGTATATGACAGGTGCAATCCTTTCTCTCGTTTCAGGAGTGATCGTGTGTTTTTCAACGACCAACGCTTCTGCGAAAGAATAACCTCTATGGCAAACGCGATAGATTGATCCAATCCGGATTGATTCATCTTCAGGTTCATTGCTCACCCTGGGCTCCAACTTATATAAATAATTATGTAACCCTTCAAAATAGATACTATCTGTTTCAGCCGTCTCGTAAATCGCAACTTTGGGGATAAACAGGCAGGCGGGATCATAGACGATGTATCCCAGCAGGACATCCCACGTAGGAAGCAGAATCACGAATGCAATCGCCAGGAACAAGTATGATTTCTTCTTCGCACGCCGTCGAACGAAAAGTACGAAGGCCACCGCGAGAACGACATAAAAGACAAAAACAAGAAGCATAGTCATGAAAATCATGAGACACCTATTTCAGACATTGGCTTTTAATGCCCTTTTTGAGCTGCAAGCGTTATTGCTATTGCACGAGTATTCTTGAATACATGTACGGGAAACAAACAATCTGGCCGCCCCGCTGATCCATTTTCACCCGGACTTCTCATCCATCTTTACCCGGGACACACACATGTTCTGAATCTTAATGAGTAGCTATATCAGGATGCTCTACTCAATCGGATAGCGCAGAATATACGCAAGATACCCGATCGACAGC
>DEUU01000412.1:0-157 GCA_002362735.1 Dehalococcoidia bacterium UBA3254 | reverse complement strand
ATACCCGATCGACAGCAGGACAAGCACAGCCAGGCTGAACAGAAGGACCATCGTATCCATAGTCTTATACCCCCGATGTGCAAACTCCAAACGAGCGTGGGTTAATGTGGTCTATCGGTGCCGCAGGGATGGGGTTCAAATAATAAAATAGAATGGA
>DEUU01000270.1 GCA_002362735.1 Dehalococcoidia bacterium UBA3254 | reverse complement strand
GTTCTGGTGATGGACGATCCGAGACTCGCCAATTATAACTCTGAAGTCTACTGTCAGGCTCTGGCATCTTTAATCAATGATCATAAACCCCTTCTGACCCTGATAGGGCATACGACTTCAGGAATGGACCTGGCCCCAAGGTTGGCGGCTCGCCTGAATCTGCCGCTCTCCACGGCCTGTATCGACCTCAAGCTCAGTGAAGGCAAACTGAAGGCGGTCAGGCAGATGTATGACGGCAAGGTTAACGCGGACATCGTTTATTTTAGCTCCAGCGGCTACATGGCGACCGTACGCCCGGGATCATTTCCGGCGGAAGGTCCAGATGTCGCCGGCGGGGAAGTTAAAGAGGTGGTGGTTAATCTAAAAGACGACGGGAAAATCAAATTTATTGAATCCATTGAGGCGGCGCTGGGCGGTGTGGATATCACACAGGCGGATATTCTGGTCTCGGTAGGCAACGGCATCGGTGATAAAAAGAATATTTCCATCGTAGAAGAGCTGGCGACGATTCTGGGCGGCCGTCTGTCATGCTCCCGCCCGATTGTCGATAAAAAATGGCTTCCCAAGGAGCACCAGGTTGGCTCTTCGGGAAAGACCGTCAAGCCGAAGGTCTACCTGGCAATCGGAATCAGCGGTTCATTCCAACATCTGATGGGATTGAAAGGCGGCACTATTATCGCGATCAATAAAGACCCTAAAGCTCCGATTTTCAGGGTGGCGGATTACGGTATTGTAGGAGACCTTTTTCAGATCGTGCCGATGCTTAAAGAAAAAGCCAGGGAGTTGAGAAAATAGTACACGGAAAACAACAGGATCTGATTGAAAAATTCGAGCTTGCCAAATGCTTTCAGTGCGGCAAGTGTTTTGCAGGCTGTCCGGTGTCTTTAAAAAGCGTCCTGAACACCCGCCGTCTGATGCGCGAGGTGCTGCTCAGTGAGAGCCCGGAAAAAATATATCAGAGGCCGGAGCTCTGGGACTGCACCACCTGCCAGACGTGCACTCTGCGCTGCCCGCGCGGCCTTAAACCTCATGAGCTGATTGTGGCCATCCGCTCTTTGCTGGTGGAGCAGGGAAATATTCCTAAAAATGTGATCGATGCTCTGGAAGGGGTGTTTAAACACGGTAACCCCTGGGGCCGGGTACGTACCAAACGATCGGAATGGTCAGCGGGTATAAATATCAAGGACCTCTCTCAGGGTGCGAAAGCCGATCTGCTTTATTTCGTCTGCTGTGCTACTTCATACGACCCCCGCGTTCAGGAAGTGGGCAAGTCCATTGTGAAAGCCTTAATTACGGCCAAAGTTGACTTCGGGTTTCTGGGCAATGAAGAGACCTGCTGCGGAAGTGAAGTACGCCGGATGGGCGAAGAAGGACTGTTTGGAATGCTGGTGGAAGATAATTTAAAGCTTCTGCAAGACCGGGGGGTCACGCGGATGATGACTACTTCCCCGCACTGCTTTAATGCTTTCAAGAATGAATACGGGAAACATAATATTGAGGTCAAACATTATACCCAGTTTGTAGCCGAGCTGATTAAAAACGGAAAATTGACTTATAACCACGAGATTAAAAAGAAAGTTACCTATCACGATCCCTGTTATCTGGGAAAACAAAACAAGGTCTATGACGAGCCGCGCAGCATTATCCAGTCCATCCCGGGCATTACATTTATGGAGTTCGACCGGTGCCGGGAGAGGAGTCTTTGCTGCGAGGGAGGAGGGGGGAGGATGTTCGTCGAGGCTTCCGGATCGGGAGAGAGGACGTCGGCAATACGGGTCCGGGATGCGGTAGAAATGGGAGTTGATATCATTGCGACGGCCTGCCCGTTTTGCCTGCTGAACCTGGAGGACGCGGTCAAAACAACGGGTAACGAAGGCAGACTGGTCATCCGCGATATCATGGAACTGGTATGTGAGGCGATATAAATGGTCTCTGATGCAACTCTTGTTATCGGAGGAGGCATCGCCGGTATGCAGTCGGCTTTGGATATTGCCAATGCCGGATTCAAAGTCACGCTGGTTGAAAAATCCCCCAGCATCGGCGGCCGGATGATTCAATTTTCGGAAGTATTTCCCACTCTGGACTGTCCCCAGTGCATCGGCACACCCAAAATGGTCGAAGTTGGTTCCCACCCGAATATTACCCTGATGGCTTATTCCGAGGTAATTGACGTCACCGGCAGTGCCGGCGATTTTAAAGTAAGGGTCAGGCAAAAGAGCCGTTTCGTGAATCCATCCAAATGCACCTCCTGCGGAGAATGTTTCCGGGCCTGCCCTGTAAGCGTTCCGAATGAAAGAGACCTCGGGCTCAGCCACCGTAAAGCCATTTATATCCCGTTCGCCCAGGCAGTCCCGAATACCGCCACCATAGAAGCGGAAAAATGCCTGTATCTGAAAAATCTGCCTGAAGGCAAGGATCGTTGCCGTTTGTGCCAAAAGGGCATTGAGAAAAAAGGACTGTCAGGCTGCGAAGCCGGGGCGATTGATTTTAGTTTAAAAGATGAGATTATTGAGCTCTCTGTTGGGACGATTATAGTAGCGACAGGGTATGAAGTCTTTGATGCCAGGTTAAAGCCGGAGTACGGGTATGGGGTCTATCCAAATGTGATAACCGGGCTGGAGCTGGAGAGGCTAGATGAAGCAGGAGGGCCGACACAGGGGAAGATTCTGGTCAACGGTAAAGAGCCTGAGAATATTGTTTTCATTCAGTGTGTTGGGTCGAGGGATAAGAGTGTGGGAGTAGAGTATTGTTCCCGGGTCTGCTGTATGTATACTGCCAAACAGGCATTGTATATCAAGAGCAAGA
>DEUU01000082.1 GCA_002362735.1 Dehalococcoidia bacterium UBA3254 | reverse complement strand
GATTGTAGCTGCAACTAATATTATCAACTGAAATACCAATAATAATAATAGATGCAACTATTATTGTCAATAGTTAGACCACATTGAGATTTTTGGCTGTTAATACTTTTAGGTAGGGGCCAAAGGGGTCTGATATCGAAATACCTGCGGTATCATTGTATGGTTCGATTCTCTAGAAAGTCTGAAACTTAAGAATTTACTCCGATGAGGATCAATGTATGTTCTTTAAGTCTTTTTATATAGTTGTTGATGTTTTTGATTTCCTCATCGTTAAGTATGCCAAAAATCGCATAAGCGATATATTTTCGGGCCTTAATATTTCCTTTTTTTGCAATCGATAATCCTCTAGCCGTAATGGTTATTTGAAGTTTTCTACGATCTCCATTTACGGGGCTCTTCTCAATAAGTCCTTTTTTCTGTAGAGTAACAATTGCGCGAGATACAGAGTATTTTGATCTGAATACCTTTTTGCTAATCTCGGTAGGAGACATGTCGCCATAAAAAATAAGGGCATTTAGAATGGTGTACCCTGCGCGGCTTATAGTTTTATCCCGCAATTGTGATTCCACATATCTATCAAATACGTCCCAGGTAGCCATACATGCCAAAAACGTGTCAATTTTTAGATCAGAATATTGAATTTTCAATTCATTTGCAGTTATATTAATATTTTTTCTGAGTGATTTATCCATTTATTTTCGTTACCTTCTAATTACTGGATTTTATCCAGGATGTAACTATTTTTGCCAAAAAGAACTGTATAAAACTAAAATAATAATTAGAAAATGCGCAATTCATCAGTTTTCGCAGTTTCGATTACACCTTTACACCTTTGTCAACCTCTAAATCATTACTATTTATCGGGCTCTCTGAAGTGATTTTAAGCTCATTTAAAATAAATATGAGTATTATATCTATCCAATAATGTTATATGCAACTATATTATTATATGCAACTATTATTAGTCAAGTTGAATATCGTTAATGTAATCAGACCATTCGGCATCAATCGGATTTCTTAAGGCGAACTATCTATTGACAATAATAGTTGCACATAATAATATTATATATATTTCAGTCGATAATATTAGTTGCAGCTACAATCTTTATTATAATCGACTTAATAGATGATCCTTGAAGATTACTAAATTAAATATTGCCAAACATTGAATTTCATCCAGGGTGCTCATAGATTTTCCAGATATTCCAATTTAAGGTATTTGTACTGAATAGAAGATTTTCAAATGTGAGGAGGTGAAAATAAAGATAAAGATATAGACTGAGCATTTCCGATCTGAATAGATCTAACGGTTATAGGGAGGGAAAAAGATTTGGAAAAGGATTTAGAGACACAGGTTTTAATAATTGGCGGTGGCGTAATAGGGACAGCTATTGCCAGAGAATTATCCAAATACAAAGTGGATGCTATGGTGGTCGAAAAGCAGGTGGATGTGGGGGGCAAACAATCAAAAGGCAATGGTGGTAATTTATATTCTGCAGCCGGATTACGTTGGGCTAGCTCGGTAGTCGTAAAAAGCCTGGTAATGGAGCCTGGGGATGGCCTTCTCCATCCTGAGTCTTTAAAGGAAAAACTCACCCGTAAAGGTTTTGATATGTTCGGGCAACTGGCTCAAGACCTTGATATAACATCTTTTTTAAGACGTACCTTCATCATGCTGGCCACGGACGATGACGAGATTAAAATCCTGAACAAAGAGGAAGAATTAGCCAAACAGATAGGTTTTGCTCCTGATAGATTAAATAAAGAGGCTCTCATGGCAATGGAACCAAATATTTCTCAAAAAGTTATTTGTGGTCTTTCGGATAGTGTTCATCAGGCTTGTTTATACCCGTGGGAGTATTGTATTGCTCTTGCTGAAAATGCCAGAGAAAATGGCGTTAGAATTATGACCGGAGCGGAAGTTAAAGCAATACGACCGCTGAATAGCGGATTCATCGTTGAATCCACCAGAGGGAAGATAAAGGCAGAGTATGTCATTAATGCTGGTGGAATATATGCAGACAAAGTTGCCCAGATGGCAGGCGTGTGTGATTTTGGGCTGAGTTTTATAAAAGGTCAAACGGAAATTCTGGATAAGCGTTATAGGGGATTGGTCAAGAATAGCGTCAGCTTTCCACCCAAGCCTGGAGTGGGAGGGCAGATTGCAGAGTTCGCCTCAGGAAACATTTCTGTGGGATTCCTGAAATACTATCCAGTTGAGGATAGAGAATCCTCATCCAGAAATAAAGAATGGACTGCCATCACCATGGAACGGGCTCGTACGCTCTTCCCATGTATTTCGGAGAAAGACATAATAAAGTCTTTTACGGCTATTCGAGTATTTAACACCCGTAATCCCGAGGACCATATTATTGAAGCAAACAAAAAGTTTCCGCATTTTATCAACGCTGTCATCAGATTACCGGGTCTGGCTCCTTCCCCGGCCATCGCCGAGTATGTAGTTAATATTCTTGGTGATCAGGGACTGGATCTGGTAAAAAAGACGGACTTTAACCCCTATCGGAAGACGATTCCCAAAGTCAGTGATCTGCCTGATGAAAAGAGAAGAAAGCTCATAACCAAAGATGCTCGCTACGGTCACATCGTCTGCCGCTGTGAGGAAATTTCAGAGGGCGAGATCGTTGAAGCGATCAGACGGGGAGCGAGAACCGTGGCAGGCGTTAAGTACCGGACACGAGCCGGGATGGGTCGCTGCCAGGGAGGGTTCTGTGGTCCCAGAGTTGTTGAAATTTTAGCCCGGGAATTAGATATCCCGATGACCGAGATAACAGATAGGGGAGGTTTATCAAAAGTCTTGCTCTACAGGAGTAAGGAGTTATTAGGATAGGAGGTCGATTATGAAGGAAGTTGATGTTGCCGTAATTGGTGCTGGACCAGCTGGTCTCGCTGCTGGTATTAAAGCCAAAGAGAGCGGGCTGAATAAAGTAGTTGTTATTGAGCGGGGAGAATATCTGGGGGGGCTTTTAGACCAGTGTATACATAATGGTTTTGGTTTAACATATTTCGGTAAAGACTTAACCGGCCCCGAATATGCTCAAAGGTTTATAGAAAAAGCGAATGATCTGGGTGTAGAGTTTTTACTTAAAAGTATGGTCACTAAATTATCACCTGACCGCAGTATGATTATCAGCAGTTCTGACGGACTGAGTGCGCTATCTGCCAGGGCCATTGTCCTGGCAATGGGGTGCCGGGAAAGGACAAGAGAATCCTTAAATATTAATGGTTCCAGACCAGCCGGTATTTTAACTGCGGGTACAGCCCAGAGATATGTAAACATCTACGGTTATATCCCCGGTAAGGAGGTCGTGATACTTGGTTCAGGTGATGTAGGAATGATTATGGCCCGCCGTTTGACCCTCGAAGGAGTGAATGTGAAGGCGGTGGTTGAGGTACTTCCCTATATCGGAGGTTTAATCAGAAACGAGGTTCAGTGCTTGCATGATTTCAATATACCCGTTATGTTGGAACATACGGTTTCGGAAATTCACGGACAAGAAAGAATCGAAGGCGTAACCATCGCCCGAGTTGACAAAAGCTGGAACCCCATTGCAGGGACTGAAAGAAGAGTGGAATGCGATACCCTGTTGATTTCAGCCGGACTCATACCCGAAAACGAGCTCTCAAGAATGGCAGGTATTGAACTGGACCCGATCACGGGAGGCCCTGTAGTTGATAGCAATCTGGAGACCTCGGTTTCAGGTATCTTTACCGGTGGGAATGTCCTCCATGTTAATGATCTGGTAGATAATGTTACTCTGGAAGCTGAATTAGCTGGAGCTATGGCGGCCAGCTATGCCATGGGAAATATTAAGTCAGGAAAAAGCAAGGTACACTTTACGGCGGGAGAAAACGTCAGATATGTCGTTCCTCAGACGGTTAGTTTTGGTGATGAGGTTACGGTTTCGCTACGTGTAATGGAGCCGGCTGAGAAAGTACGGCTTAAAGTAGGCAATATTATTTCCAAACCTTTCCGGGTGGTTAAACCGAGCCAGATGGTACGGATTGCTATTACGGCTAAGGATTGGCAGAATACAGATAAAGAATTCAGCGAATGTGTAGTTAGCTGTGAAAACAGGAGGTAGTTATTCATGTCAGAACAGAAAGTAATTTGCATCGGATGTCCTCTGGGTTGCCATATGACGTTGAATATTGACACTACTGGCAACATAAGTGATATTGCCGGTAACCAGTGCAAGGAAGGAAAGACATACGCCACAACTGAATATTTGCATCCCGAGAGAGTCTTAACAGCAACCGTTTTAACTGAAGGAGCGGGCAATCGTCTTTTACCGGTACGGACAGATAAACCGGTACCCAGGAGCCAGCTTAGAGAGATTATGCTCGTTGTAGCCAAGGTAAAAGTGAAGCCGCCAGTTAGCGTGGGACAGGAAATCGTTCATGACATTCTCGGGACTGGAGTCAACCTGGTAGCCACGGGTACCTTTTGAAGACATATTCCAATGTAATATATGCGGAGAATTAACATACCTGAGGGCTTGTAGTTCTTTCTGGAAATGCATCCTGGCCAACCAGCGAATCCATGAATTTACTTTCCCTCCACGTAATTATTAGGTAAAATGTGAAATCATGGAATTTTCTAAGGCAACAGGATATATCAACCGCAATGTTGAAATCTGTGCGGGTTGTAAAACGTGTGAAGCTGTCTGTTCATTAAGCCATGAGGGCGTCGTAAGTCCAGCTTTAGCCCGAACATGGATTGTGGATTATGTGATGGAAGGGCGGCGTATAGAGGGCTGCACCTGCAAACAGTGCAAAGACCCCCAGTGAATGTATGTCTGCAAAATAAAAAATAGATAAGGAGGATCAAAACATTATATTAAAAAGCATCAATACTGAGGGAATGGATTAAAAAAATTAAGAAGGAATCAAAATGAAAGCACAATCTTCGATAATAACGAATTGGGATAGAGAAGCGGATGTAGTGGTGGTGGGTTATGGATCCGCCGGTGCTGCTGCGGCCATTACAGCGCATGATGCCGGAGCCAAAGTGATCGTACTGGAGAAAGCCCCTGAAATGGAGGCTGGAGGCAATAGCCGGGTTTCAGGCCAGGGATGGCTTAATCTGGAACCTTTTGAGAGTACGGTAACTTACTATGAAGCGATGTGCGGATACTATACGGTGGAAGACGAAATGATCGGGGCTCTTGCCCAAGAGATGGGGAAAAACACGGCCTGGGTTAGAAACCTGGGGGCTATAGCCATGGAGGTACTGATTCCCGGATCGGACGTATGTGAGTTTCCGGAATTACCTGGATCCGACTGTGTGCATATGTATTCCGTGGGCGGCAAGGTGGGCTTTCAATCCTTATGGAAGCTGCTGAAATCGGAAATCGACAAAAGACAGATCGAAGTACTCTATGCTGCTCCGGGGAAAGAGTTATTCTACGATCAGTCTGCCCACCAGGTACTGGGGATTCAGGCGGAACATAATGGGGAAAAGCTGAATATCAAG
>DEUU01000161.1 GCA_002362735.1 Dehalococcoidia bacterium UBA3254 | reverse complement strand
GATTTTTATAGGTAACTGGTTTTTTTACTCGCTCAGCCAGTCGGATGACGAAATCGTCAAGCTCCTCAAAGTTGGAAAAGGTGATTGTACTCTTTAAACTCTTGAAGATTTTATGCTCAATGAAGACATTCCCCATTCCGGAACAGCTAATATCTTCAATATAAGGGTCTTCGATCAACGGCTGGAGAACACCCAGACCGATTTTATCCCTGAGAAAAGAATATTTGATCGCTTCCAATTGATTCGTATTTACTAGAACTTTTTCTTCCTTTTCCTTCTTTTTATGGAGAAGGCTAAGAAATTTATTAGATGTTGAGGGCTTGTTTACTGCGGTTTGCGTGGTGACCTGGTCAACATACTCCAGGAGTTTCTTCTCTTTTTCCTGATTGGGATCAATTCCTTTAAAATTATAACTGATCGCAATGCAGGCATCGTCCACTTCCTGTACTTTGGCGTCAATGTCTAGAGTTGTAGACGGCTCGACCTGAATGTAGTAATTCCGGTCTCCATTTTCATCAGATAAGATATGCACAAACACACCGAGGTGGCCTACCGGATAGATCAGGTTCAGTTGCTGTTTTTGAGCCAGGCTGCGGGTCAGTTCGGTATAATACTCCGGTATGCTGATTTTGGATAGAGTTAATATTTTAAGATATTCGAAAAGATGAGGATAATCTTGAGCCGCTTTTTGGAGCCCTTCCGGCAACGCACCCAATAGGTCACGCGGCGAGGCGTCACTTTCAATGCCTTCAAGTGTATCTTTGGACTTAAAAGGAAGAGTTGTTGTAGACACTGATATCTCCTAAGCTTTAGCTCGCGAAATTGGCATAATTTTCATTCCAACCTGAGGTTCAACCTCGAAGGCCACCACATTGCTGGTATTCTGGGTTGCTCCCCGCACTTTGGCTACCTCAAGGCTCTTGACCAGTTTATCGCCGACCTTTTCGATGGTGAGCTTGAGGTGAGCATCGCAGGCCGAGCGAACGCGGATCAGTGTGTCGTTGTCGAGGGCATAACTGTGCATGACATTGATAATGGTCCTGCCCTCATCACAGATGGACTTGCAGTGTTCGAAATAGCTCAGGATTTTCAATACCTCCGAACCGGATACGATCGGAGTAAGAGAATCGATCACTGTCAGCTGGCACGAACTATATTTTTCGATACCCGCTAAAATAATATCAAAGGTGGCTGCCGGGTAGAGTTTGATTTGGGAAGGCTTCATATAAAAAACCTTCAACCTGCCCAGTAACAAATAGTCCAGGATATTTTGACCCAGGCTTTCCATCTGGCTCACCAGGCTTTTCACTGTATTTTCCGTAGTAAACAGGAGAACATTGAACCCGCCGGCTAAAGAGCCCCAGATCATCTGTTGACTAACCACCGATTTGCCGGCATCCGATTGTCCTTCTATCAGCGTCAAAGAACCCATCGGGATTCCTCCGCCCAGCTTCTTGTCTATTTCCGCGTGACCGGTGGTGATAATGCGTTTTTCAGTTCCTTCGGGTTTTTTTAACAACATATCATTAAATCCTCAGTAATGGCTAAGGCGCCTGCTCGGTAACAAAGCATTGGGAGGTAATGCCCTCAGCAGTCGATAACGTTATTTTGACGGTCTTAGCCACATCTATCATGCCGGTTGGATTTATTCCGATCACCATCTGCTCTCCGGGATTGAGAATATTCAAATCAAATACTTCGGTAACATTTTCCGAGATAAAAATTCCCTTTATTGCCCATTGACTATTTTCCGGGGGATAGTTCGCAGAATATTTCATAGAATCTACCCCGCCATTCTGGCTCTCGACGATTACATCCCAATGCGCAAAGTCACTTATATTGACCTGTCCAGTGTTTTTAACCACCAAATCTATAATTCCACCAGCATAAGACTCGGGAGGGCAGCTGACAATTTCGGTCCTCCTGATTGTATTCGCTTTTTCTTGCATAGCTTTCCATGAATCCGTGAGTTTAGCAGACGAATTAACCGTATTCATCGTCAGGGTTACGGTGCTGACGATGATCAAAACTAAGGTAACGAAACTGATCAGTATCGATTCCATTCCTGTTACTCCCCAAAAGTGGCTTGGTCGGCAATTCCATTAGGGATAATAAACTTAACTTGATATGATCCAGCCGCCAGGGGCGCAGCCAGATGAATCATGATCTCATTTGTAACGGTAGGCCCCCAGAGGGTGTGGTCGCCGGTTAATTGATAATTCCAATATGGCTGGGGAGCAGAATCGCTACTATAACCAATGTTTTCGATATTGACTCCTTCCGTTAGAAAGACATCGCTGTTCTCAATGCTGCCGATGTTCGACGCACCCGTGTTTTTGATCCACACATAGACACTGGAGTCAACACTGCTGATATTGATGATCTCGATCTGGCTTTTAATCTGGTCATTGACCTTATCGGTTGCCGTATTAATGGCGTTGCTGCTTCGCTCTATAGCTGGGTAAACCCCGTTCATAATGGCGAAGGCCGCCACTACACCGCCGATAATCAACAAAACCGTTACAATTACTTTATCCATGGTTGGGTTCCCCGGATACCAATGACAGTAAGAGTAGAGCCTTCTCTTCCCGGTTGTCGTCGCCCAAAAGGCTGTTAAGTTTAATGAGTGAATTCATATAATCGCGTGTGCCTGCTATTTCTTCAACTGGATTTTGTTTGGCCAGTGTAATCAGTTTAATTAATATCGGCTTCAATTCCGGGGAAACACATCCCATGGCCTCGGAGATTTCCAGGACGGCTTCTGTCCTTTCTCTGCCGATCTTTTTGGCGGATTGCTCTACCCATCCGGTCAAACCGGCCATTGTAACTAAATCCAGTTTTACACATTTTCGATTTACAATTCCCGCTGTGTCTAAGGGTTTGGCGTCCAACTGGGCTGGCGGACTCGGCTCTCTGACCATTTTCTCCCGATTGAATATTCCCGGTTCGTGTCCGGGATTAAATGTATGTTGCGCTTTGCTATCTTCTTCTAAATTGGTATTTTCTTCCTCAGACTGCTCAGAGTTATGATTTTCCGGATTGGATTGTTTTGCCCATAATTTTTTTTCTGACCCGTCATCTTTCGTTTTCTTGCTGTCCCTGAACTGGGGTTTCTCAGTCTTAACTGGTTCCGAATTTTCGTTTGCGCGGGAGGAGTTTTCGGTTTGGGTTTCTATCATAGGAGGCCGTTCGGTAATTACTATGGATTGGGTAGTGGCAGGATTCGCAGACGAGTTGAAGGGGTTCTCCCTGTTCAGATAACTTTCCCTCAGGTCCAGTAAAACCGCCTGGACTTCATTCTTAAGAACTTTTATTTCATTTTCGAGTTTGGTTATTTTATCATTGGGAATCTTTTCAATTTGGTCCATCTTCTATCCCCTTTTAGGTCCGTTAACTATCCATTCGCGGACCCTGCCACTCCCCATCTAAGTGTCGTCAGGTGAGAGAAACCCGCCGGATGGCGGGTTTCTCTCCGTTATTGTGAATTACTAGTTCAGGTCGATTGTACCGGCAGTCATCATGGTGGGCAGACTTCTCTCGAGGGTAATGGCGGCACCCTTGGCCGGGATAATCTGCAGGGTAAAGCTGTCATAGACTTCCATAGTATTAACCGGTACGGTAACTGCGATCTGCATCTGCTCATTGGGTTCAAGCAAAGTATCAGCATCAGCAGCACCCACTGGGGTGGCCGTCCAGACTAGATCGCTGGCCGTAAGCCCAGTAGAATCAGTGTAATTGATCACGAGAGTATTATCGGGCGCAACCGCCATATCTACTGACTCATCATTTAAAACAGAAGCTACGGTAAAGGTTACGGTAGTGACCAAATCGGCCGCAGTGGTTGCGTAGACAGAGCCCTTAACCTGCATGGAAGCTTCGGCTTGAGCTAAGCCCTGATAAACAGCCTGCTTGCCTTTTTCCGCTGAGAAGATGCCGGCGGATAATACGCTGTAACCTAATACTGAAGCGACTGTGACGAAGGCGATGAGGATGATCGCCGTTTCCAGACCGGTAATACCTTTTTGTCCTCTACCCAGATTTTGGATTGCTTTCATGAGTTTTTTAACCATTATCTCTCCTTTTTTATACTCATTTATTGGTTAGCTTGGAATCCGTATGTTTACGGTTAGCACCAAATATTGTTCAATCGCTTTTATGTTCACCTCCATAAATATGCTTATTGGCATTTTTATTACAATCGCTTTAATAGCTCAACGTCTGCAATATCCGATGTGCTCTAATCGGATACAGCCTATTCTTTTTTATTGCTTGAAAATAGCGACCACGGCCAGACCATTACCAGAGATCCTTTACAGTTCCTTGGTTGTAATGCCGTACCGTTTCAGGAAAATCATAAAATCGGCAGCCGTAATACGGAATTGCCCGCTGGGAAGCCTTAAAGCCGAGAGCTTATCGTCTTTGATCCAGCGGCGTACGGTGGACTCACTTACTAAACAATAATTGGCAATACTCTTGACCGTTACTGAGGTTCGATTTTTAATCTTTAATTTTTTTAATTCCGTTGCACCATTGATCATATTCTTTGTCTTATCCACTTTTGATACTAATCTTTACTTATTAATATTTGGAGGTTTTGTTCTTATTATCCTTTATTATCCATTTGATTGAGGTGATGTTATTTTACGTTTTGATAGTTATCTCGTAAATCACCATTAGGTCATGTTTTCATTTCGAACCTAAGTACTATTCCGGGTCTAATTTGGCCTTACAAATTAGGAAATACCTAAGTATTGTTAGAGAATTATCGAACCTCAACCTTATAAGGTCGGATGTTAATACTAAACACCAAACCTTCCGCGGTCTGAAAATTGGCCGTAACCGCCTGATTACGGGTAATAGCAATCACAGTTATTGGAGGATTGGGATTCACCTCGGTACCGTCATCAACCGTCCAGTTCACAAAAGTGTAACTGGTATTTGCGACAGCAACCAGGGGTACTACCGTCCCCGCGTTAAACGGGAACGCATCGACTCCGGATTGATTTACCGTTCCTCATTCAATGGCATTAACGTTTTAAGTACAGAGTTTCACGAAGTTGGCGGTAAAAGTGGCATCTCCGATAATGGCTATCTTGTTATCTGCAGAATTAGTCCATTCAATCCATGTTCAATTCCGAGATGATCTGTCTGTGATTCCAAAGAGGCCTTCGCAGCTGGATTATGCAAAATAAATGTTCCTTAAGGGCCTGATTTATTGTTATAATAAACATAAAGGCTATTAAATATGGAGGTGAGATGTGTCTATTCCGGGTGGACTGATTGGAGGTATTATCACGATCATCGTCGGGATAATTGTGATTATCTGGCCGCGTATTATTGCTTACATCATCGGAATTTATCTCATCATAATCGGGATACTCGCCATTATAGCAGCATTGTAAGACCGGAGTTTAATAAACACAAAGGGAGGGCGCTTGCCCTCCCTTTTTTGGTGTTAATGAGGAATATTTATCAACTAATGCATACAGTGATGGGCAGGCTCAACTTCCAACTTGCCGCAGCGAAGACAATAGCGATACAGGGAACCGATCCACATATGTCTAGAGATTAGGCAAACCAGGTATTTAAATCTCCACACCGCCGACACCTCCTTCTCTCTGTACTTTTATTATATATCTGTTTAAGTTAAAGTCCATACGTAAAATTCTGTATTTTTACAGGATTACCATCGGATTTATTTATCCTCAAAATAACTTTTACCTGTAATCCCGCTAAATCAATCTCTACATAAGGTTACGGATTTTTTGTTAAGTCTGACCCGAAATCAATAGATATTTAAACAGGTTTCTGTTTCTACCTTTTATAACGTAAAAAGAGGCTTGAGGTTAGGGGAAAAAGAAAAAGTTTTTAGGGATTTTGGGTTCAAAGAAGTAAAAAAACCGTTTAAGATTTCAATTTCTTGAGGACAAAGGCCATATTTTTACCGAAATTCCAGGCTGTCTTCAGACCTTCTTCGTCCTTGCTGACTTCACCCTTTTCCCGTCCGAAAGCTATATTCCAATAGGTCGAACCGGGCACGATCATGCCAACGATATTAAACCACAAATCCAGTTGGGCGATGGTAAAGTTGTGTCCGGCACGACGTGCAACCGCCAGAGCTCCACCCACCTTCCCCCTCAAAGTTTGAGGATTAAAACGGGCCACATATCCGGCTCTCTCAATAAAGGCTTTAATCAGAGCAGTGCAGGAACCATAGTAGACGGGAGAAGCCAGGATGATGCCGTCAGCGAGCTTCATCTTCTCGTAAATCTCCTGGAAGTCATCTTGAATTGAACATTCTTCTTGATTGCTGCAGGCCATGCAGGCATTGCAGAAATTAATCTCTTTTCCGGCTAATGAAATGATCTCAACCTCAATACCTTCTTCAGCTAGAGCCTTTAGTGAATGCGAAGCCAGCATTTCAGTATTACCGCTCTTTCGTGGACTTCCTATTATAGCAATGACTTTCATATCTTAACTTCCCGATCCGGTTATTTTTTCCAGCCTGGCAAAACTGAGAAGGAGTTTTTTGACTCCCACACCCCCAAAAGCAACCACCACTTCACTATCATCTCCCTTCGAAGTGCACGTCACGATTACACCATCCCCAAACTGAACATGACGCACGCGATCTCCGGCTTTCAACTCTGGTAAATCGGGCCTGGGCGGAAGTTCGGACGGTTTAATTTGGCCTGTCAGATAATCTGAACCCAACGCACTTTGGGCGGCTTGCCAGAAGTCTCCGCCAGCAATTAAATTCCGAGGAATATCCTGTAAAAAGCGAGACGCCTTGTTAACTGTGCTGCGACCCATCAGGTTACGACGGAAAGCGTGAACTAGATAAATCCGGCGCCTGGCCCGTGTAATTCCCACATAACAAAGCCGCCTCTCTTCTTCCATCTGGAATGGATCGTCCATAGATTTAAAATGGGGAAGCAAACCCTCTTCTGCTCCCACGATAAAGACCACTCCGAATTCAAGTCCCTTGGCCTGATGCAGCGTGATCAAAGTAACTTTATCGGAATTTTCATTTAAATCATCCACATCGGAAACCAGGGCCACTCCTTCTAGAAAAGAGCTGAGTCCCTCCAACGGTGGTAATTCACGGTATGCTTCGGCCACTGTTCTCAGTTCCATCACATTGTCCCACCGCTCATCACCGTTCTCTTCACCGAGAAGAAAATCTTTATATCCAGACCGGTTGACCAATAAATCAAAAAAGCCCACAAGATTCGTTTCCCGACTCTGGGTGATCAGATCTTTGAGTAAACTCCCGAAATTTCCCAGGGTTTTAGCAATGCGGGGGCTGAAGGGCAGGTCCGGTGAAGCAGAATCTGCTCCAGCCAATCTCTGCAAAGCCTCATATTTCGTAATACCCTGAAGACCGGCCCACTTACTTAGCTCATCCAGGCTATGCTGACCGACGCCTCTGCCAGGAACGTTGATAATTCGCATTAAGCTAACACTATCAAATGGATTCTGAACTAATCGGAGATAACTGATGATATCTTTAATTTCCCGCCTCTCATAGAAGCGGGTACCTGCTACCAGCCTGTAAGGTAGCCCGTAGCGCACAAAAGCTTCCTCTATGACACGGGACTGGGCATTAGTACGGTACATTACCGCGCAATCTCCCGGATTAGCCTCTCCCGCGTCCACCAGCCGTTCAATCTCTTTAACTACGAATTGAGCTTCCTCCTGCTCGGTATAAGTCTCAACCACGCTGGTGAGTTCGCCGGGTTCATTGCTCGTCCAGAGATCTTTATGTTTGCGCTGCTGGTTCGCCTGGATAACATGAGTGGCAGTCTCCAGAATCCGGCGGGTCGATCGATAATTTTGTTCCAGATATACTACTTTAGCTTCTGGAAAGTCTTTCTCAAAATTCAGGATGTTTCGTACGTCTGCAAACCGCCAGGAGTAGATAGACTGATCGGGATCACCAACCACACAGATATTGCGGTATTTCCCGGAGATTTGCTTTACCAGTTCATACTGCGTCACATTGGTATCCTGAAATTCATCTACAAGAACATGAACATATCTATCTTGATATTTCTTTAAGACTTCGGGATAGTTACGGAACAGAGAAACCGTACGCATTAAAAGATCGTCGAAATCCAGAGCCTGGCTTTCATTTAAAAGGTGCTGGTATCGTTCGTAAACACGGCCTACTACTTCATCGAAGTAGCTGCGGCTACCTGAAGTGCAATCCTGCGGAAATAACATACGGCTTTTCGAAGCACTAATAGCGGATAAAACTGCTCTGGGAACAAATTTTTTAGCATCCAGATTTAATTCTTGCAAAGCACGTTTTATCAGATTTAACTGATCATCTTCATCGTAAATAATAAATCCTGAATCAACCCCAAGCACTTTACCGTCGCGTCTTAAAATTCGCGCGCAAATGGCATGGAAAGTCCCCAGGGTAAGGTTTTGAACAGAACCGCTGACCAGACCTTGAAGGCGGCCTACCATTTCTTTGGCTGCCTTGTTGGTAAAAGTCACCGCCATGATATGGTGAGGGTTAATGCCGCAGACTTTAATCAGGTAAGCTACTCGGTGAGTGATAACCCGAGTCTTCCCGCTCCCGGGACCGGCCAAGATCAAAACAGGACCATCTATTGATTCTACCGCCGCTTTCTGGGCGGGATTAAGATCGGTTAATATATTATCCATCAAGATATTATAACATCGAAAAGGATCGTATGGCGATTGGCCAAAAGAACAATAACCGGATTATTTGGGCCAGATAGATTTTCGGCCATCGTTGGAAAGAAACAATCCCACTTCAACGAAGGCATTGTTCTTGTAACGATCTTTGGAAGCTATGGCAGTCAACTCTTCAAATGATTTTATAGGTTGACCATCCACCGAGATGACAATATTGCTTCCTCCGTCCTTCGTCCAGAAGTACCCCAGATAACCTTTAGCCTCTTCCAGGTCTAATTCCATTTGTTGCATCGTGGAACTGCCGAAATATTTGGTAATTCTTAATTTTGGTGACCCCGCCATATTGACCTCCGCATTAGGGCATTTGTATAAGGATATTATAAAGGAGCGGAGACTCCTGTGGCAAACATCCCTTACCTTTAATTCTCCGCCCTCTTATAAATAACCGACCCACACCTTATGGATGCTAATTCCGCCGTACGCGGGAATTAGAAAGATGAGTGCGCTTAGGCGCACCCATCTTTTTTTCAGGTTAATTGTATTTCTAGTCCTATTGAGGAGGAGCAGAGGGTTTTTCTTCCACAGGAGGACTGGATTTGGCCTGATTATACATGCCGCCAAAAGCCCTTAACATCTCAATCGGGAACGGGAAGATTATAGTAGTACTCTTCTCAGACGCAATTTCTGTCATTGTTTGCAGATAACGCAATTGCAAAGTCGTTGGATCTCTGGAGATAACGGCACCAGCCTGGGCCAGTCTTTCAGAAGCCTGAAATTCACCATCCGCATGAATAATCTTGGCTCTTCTCTCTCTTTCAGCTTCGGCTTGAGCAGCCATAGAACGCCTCATGGCTTCAGGTAACTCCACATCTTTAATATTGACGGTGGTCACCTTAACGCCCCAGGGTTCTGTATACTCATCAATGATTTTCTGAAGCATCTGATTTAATTTTTCCCGTGAAGCCAAAAGCTCATCCAGTTCTACCTGACCAAGAACGTTTCTCAACGTCGTTTGTGCGATCTGGGAGGTAGCCCGGATGTGGTCCAGAACTTTAACCACTGAATTTTGCGGGTCAACCACTCTAAAATAAACCACTGCATTAACCTTGACGGTTACGTTATCTTTGGTGATCACATCCTGAGGCGGGACATCCAAAGTAACCACACGCAAGTCAACCTTTACCATACGATCAAAGATGGGAATAATGAGGAAGAGACCGGGGCCTTTAGCGCCCGTCAATCTTCCCAGTCGAAAAATGACACCACGCTCATACTCCTGGACTACTTTGATCGCCATAGGCAAAATAATCAGGAGAAACAAGACGATTACGATGATTATAACTATAGTCGAGACACTCATATTTTTTTACTCCTTCGCTTTTTTCGTCACTAGAAGCTTCAAGCCTTTAACTTCGGTAATCATCACCTCCTCTCCGGGTTCAACCCTTCCGGAATTTGAAAGCGCTGTCCATAAATCACCTTGATAAAAAACCAGGCCTTCAGGATCCAGAGGTTCTCTGACAATAGCTATCTTCCCTTTCAGATCCTCCTTGCCTGTAGTTGCTTGACGCCGATAGGTTCTCATGATCAGTATTATTACTAAAGTTATTAACCCAACGACTATTATCAATAAAGCCAGCAGCCAAAAGCTGAGAAAAGTCAACTATTTCCCCCTCAAAGTTGATAAAATCGAAACTCTGTTCTTTATTCTTTTTTGGATATTTCTGAATTATCTTTTTGTTGGTAACATGATTATAGCTTTATTATAATAACAAGGCAATCGAAAAGTAATAGGGGGAAAAATAAGGGAAACCCATGGATAATATAGTTGAAGGCAGAAACCCGGTGCTGGAAGCATTACGTTCAGGAAGATCGATCAGTAAAATAATGTTAGCAAAAAATATTGACAGACACAGTGTTATTGCAGAAATTATTTTTTTGGCGAAAAAAAACGGGGTGCCGGTTGAATATGTGGAAAGACATATCCTCGACCACCAGAGTCAGACCACGGCGAACCAGGGAATTATGGCATTTGCCGCGGCGAAAGATTATCTGGACCTGGATGAATTGCTGAGGGTCCAAGCAGAGAAAAAAGAGCCGGCTTTTTTTATCATCCTGGATGGCATCGAGGACCCTCATAATTTGGGAGCTATTCTAAGGACAGCGGATGCTGCCGGAGCCCACGGAGGTATCATCCGCGAAAAGAGGGCCGTAGGTTTAACTCCTGTAGTGGAAAAAGCCTCCGCCGGAGCTCTGGAATATATCCCCGTAGCGAGAGTGACCAACATCTCACAGGCCATTGAAACCCTCAAGCAGCACAATATCTGGATCGTCGGAATTGAGCGATCGGGTGAATTCGATTACACGAAGATAGATTACAAACCGCCTACCGCCCTCGTTATTGGCAGCGAAGGACAGGGGCTCTCGGACCTGGTCAAGAAACATTGCGACTTTTTAGCTTCCATTCCAATGAAAGGAAAAGTTAGCTCCCTCAATGCATCCGTGGCAGCCGGGATAGTCATGTTCGAGGTTGTCAGGCAGAGGATACTATCCTAAACATCGCTCGTATATTCACCTTGTGATAATTGGGTGGTATAGTGTAAAATTGACCTTGATTATTGAAGGTGATAAATGAAGATAGAAAGATGTAAAGGCATGCGCGACCTTTTCCCGACGGATATGGAAAAGTATCGCTTGATTAATGAAATTTTCCGTGAATCTTGCCTCAAATGGGGATACGAAGAAGTAAGAACTCCTACACTGGAATACCTGCACCTGTTTACTTCGGCAGGCACCTTAACCCCAGGAATGCTGGGCAAAGTTTATTCTTTCCTGGACTGGGACGGGTGGAGCGGGGAAAGGGTAGTCCTCAGACCGGACGCTACGATTCCGGTTGCCAGACTATACATCGAAAACCTATCGGAAAAAGAACTGGCTAAACTCTTTTACATCGCCAACACTTTTATCTTTGAAGAAACGGGCAAGAAAAACCGGGAAAAATGGCAGCTCGGAGCAGAACTGATAGGGATGGGTTCTCCTTTAGCCGATGTTGAGCTGATTATGCTGGCCATTGACGTTTTAAGAAGATTAGGACTGGAGAAAGTTAGCCTGAGGTTATCTCACGCCGGCCTGACTCGTGGTATTCTGCAACAGTTGGGTATGAACTCAGAAGAGCAGCATCGTGTGTTTGATCGATTACTGGACGGAGACGCATCTGCTCTGGAAAAGATCAAGAAAGAGAAACCGGATCTTGAGCCCCTGTTAGCCTTACAGGGTAAGTCCTCCGGTTTTGTCAAAAATCTGGCTTCGACCTTATCCCTGGACCTGCCAGATCTTAAACCCAGGCTAGACGATTTAACGTTCATCGCAGACACCTTACAGACTCTCGGTTATGATTATCAGATTGATATTGCTTCAGTCCACGGATTTGAATATTATACCGGTGTTATTTTCCAGCTTTTCGTAGATGATGAGGAGGTAGGAAGCGGAGGACGTTACGATGCACTGATTCCCGCCATGGGAGGAAAGAACACCCCTGCATCCGGCTTCGCTTTATATTTGGACCTGATCATGAAACTGGTCCGGACGGAAATGCCTTCTATTCCGAAGATTCTGGTTAAAATAAACCCTGAGGCGCTCCAGCTAGGGTTTGCTACAGCGGAATTGCTGCGGGATGTAGGAATGATCGTGAAGCTGGACCTTGGTGGAAAAGGCCCGGCTGACGTCGTGTGGAAACTGGAAGTCCAGAATAATGACCCGCGTTTTGTTTTAATTCGAGTAGACTCCAACGAGAAATATGAGTTCAGTACCTCAGAAGAAGTACTCGAGAAACTGGAGAGGTAATGCAAATTAAAATAGCTTTACCTAAAGGTCGTTTACTCAACCAAACCGCCAAATTAGCCACACTCGCTGGCTGGCAACTAAACGATTATTCGGACAGTGCACGCTTGTACCGTTTAAATTCATTTCGCTTTCCAGATTTTTCGGGTAAGATTCTCCATGAAAAGGATATTCCCATTCAGGTGGCCATAGGCAATTATGATATAGGCATTTGCGGTCTGGACTGGATCCAGGAGCTCGTCAGCAAATTCCCTGCCAGCAATCTGGTTAAAATAAAAGACCTGGGCTTTGGGAAACTTTCTCTGTTTCTGGCGGCGAGCCCTCTGTCCGGTCCGTCTACTCTTGAATCCCTCCAGACCAGTGATAAAGTCATCAGGATCGCCAGCGAATACCCCAATCTGGCGGAATCGATAGCACTGCATTATCGCTTTAAATACTTCAATATTTTCCCGGTCTGGGGAGCACCCGAAATATATCCCCCCGAGAATGCGGACCTGGCTCTCATCTGCAGCCAGGACAATCTAGAAAGTCTGGGCAGCGGTTTATTTCCAGTGGCCAGAGTCATCAATTCAAGCGCCTGTTTGATTGCTAATAAAGTCAGCCTTGAGACTAAAGACTTAAGTGAAATCTTGAACACACTTCTCAATTCCGATTTGGGAGAGAAGATAACCTTCGGTACTCCGTTGGAAGCGCCTCCTTCGGACTATGCGGATCAGCAGAATGTAATCTCCCCTGATTACGTTAGACTGGCTCTGCCAGATGGACACCAGCAGAAACACATGGTAAATATTCTTAATAAAGCCGGGATAGCCATCGACGATTATCCCTCCATGAGCGGAAACCGGAGACCAGAGATAAAAATTCCCGGTATCAAAGTTAAAGTAACCCGTCCGCAGGATATGCCTTTGCAGGTAGCTAACGGCAACTTTGATATTGCGGTGACCGGGAAAGACTGGGTCAAAGAACATCTTTATCAATTCCCCTCCAGTCCGGTCAAAGAACTGGTGGACCTGAAATACGGATGGGTTAGAATTGTCGCTGCGATCCACAATGATTTACCCGTGACGGATATTGTTGGGTTAAGAAAGTTCATGGGTGAGAAAAACCAACGCATCAGGATAGCTTCCGAATATACCAGGATAGCCGATAAATACGCCCGGGACAACCACCTGGGAATGTACCGCATCATTCCCACCTGGGGAGCTACAGAAGCCTTCTTACCGGATGATGCCGATATTTTAATTGAAAATACAGAGACCGGCGGTACCCTGAAACGGCACAACCTGAAGATCATTGAGACACTCTTTGAGTCTACGGCTTGCTTGATTGTTAATACAAATTCGCTGGGATCAAACAAAGCCGCCACCATAAAAGCCCTGGCCGCCACTCTGCAAAAAGCGGTAGACTAATTTGCGAGGTCCGTCCTTGCAAGAGGATAAGGAGGACTACCTTGGAACTAATTGAAGGTTTTCCGGCGGCTAAAGTCCGTTTATCACGCAAAGCCGATGCAGGTACTGCTATCATATCTCCCCGTATTAAAAGTCGCTTGAAGGAAATCTTCGGACGGGAACTCGAGGTGGAGCAGGCCGTGGCCAGAATTCTCGAGGATGTTCGGACCCGGGGTGATTCTGCTGTTTTGGAATATACCTTCAAGATCGATGGTTTTACGCTTTCTTCACTGGAAATCAAGCCGGAACAAGTCAAGGAGTCCCGCTCTCAGGTAAGCCAGGACCTGATGTCAGCGTTAACCTTAGCAGCCGGGCGCATCCGTGAATTTCATCAAGCGCAAAAAGACCATATCTGGAACAACCCCGATAGTCTTCTCGTAAAAGGGAAAGAATGGGACCAGCTTATCCGGCCACTGGAACGGGTGGGAGTTTATGCTCCCGGAGGTACTGCCAGCTATCCTTCCACAGTGCTCATGACCGCTATTCCGGCTAAGGTAGCTGGAGTTAGAGAGGTGATACTGGCTACTCCGCCAGGCAAAAATGGCGCGGTCCCTCCTGCCACGCTGGCGGCTGCGGGTATTGCCGGGGTTGACCGGATTTTTAGTATGGGTGGAGCTCAAGCCATCTCCGCTCTAGCTTGTGGCACCGAATCAATACCCAGGGTGGATAAGATCTGTGGTCCGGGGAATATATTTGTCGCTCTGGCAAAAAAAATGGTTTTTGGTATGGTGGATATCGACGGAATAATGGGGCCGAGCGAAGTTCTGATTATTGCAGATGAAACTGCCCGACCTGACTACTGCGCCGCTGATCTCCTCGCTCAGGCTGAACATGACGCTTTAGCTCAGGTGGTTCTTGTATCAACTTCCGAAAAATTGGCTCGAGACGTTGAGAAAGAACTAAAATCTCAATTAGAGCTGCTTCCAAGAAGGCAAATTGCCGATGAGTCCCTCGAGAGCAGGGGAATTATTGCAATTGTAAACAATATGAAAGAGGCGGTTGAGTTGGCTAACGTTTATGCTCCGGAGCACCTGGAGATACTGGTGAAAGACGCTGAAACTTATGTAAACCAAATATCGAACGCTGGCTGCATCTTTCTCGGTGATAATTCCACTGTACCCATGGGAGACTACGTCGCCGGTCCTAACCACTCTCTACCTACCGGAGGAACTGCCCGTTTTAGTTCTCCTCTAAACATTATGGATTTCATTAAGTTTATTGATATCGTCAGGATGGACACGAAAGATATTAAAACATTAGGTCCGTCAGCGATCACTCTGGCGCGAGCGGAAGGACTTGAAGCCCATGCCCGGGCTATCGAAAAACGGCTTTTATAAGGAGATCTTCAACCAGAAATTAAGCCTTCTTCCTGAAAATGACCCTGAATATTATTCCGAGAACCATGACTCCTATTATCCCGATTAAGACCCAGATGTACAACTTGATATCTGTTTTTACTACTGGTGCCAGCTCCTTCGTCACCGTTGGAATTAAGATATCTTCATGAGTAGTGATCACATTCGTCGCAGGAATGGATATTGTCTCAGGCACAGGTACAGGTGCTAAATTACGAATAATGGGCGCCAATATCATTAACCTGGCTGTCTTTCCATTAACGTCTACCTTATATTCCCCAGGCGCCTCTTTCGATACCTGGAAAGTTATCATTTCTGTCTTTCCGATATCCAGATAAAAATCGCGTCTGGCTTCTTCAATCCCGTTGATTTTTAAAACTAAGAGATATTCTCCCTGCTTGCCGCCATTGTTCAGGACCGTAGTTTTGATGGTGACTGGCTCACCCGCTTTCACTTCAGGTGGTACTACCGTTAATTCCTCCACAACAAATTTTGCCGGAGCAGACAAGGGTGCCTTGAGTAACAAAGCATATTGCGAGAAGTGAGCAATACTCGCGGATACCGTTTTAGCCGTGGTATCTACCTTGCTTTCCAGCTCTGACCATTCAATCCCATCCCAGGCCGCTAGATACAGATTATTCTCCATCGCACCTGCAGTCAAAGACGGCGGATCGTAAGTCAAAGTCAGGTTTAACGGAGGATTGAACTTTGCGTTGGCAGGCCCCAGGACGTAGCTAGCCAGAAGAATGTCACCCGCCGGAGGGTCAGGAACTGCAGAAGGCCTGACGGCAGACATCGCCTTCAGTCCTGCACCATGGGAGTCTGTTAAGATCGTTCCTTTAGAAACGTCCATGGTCACCTTACCATCTCCATTCTTAAGTTGACTCTTTTCTCTGGCTTCCCCGGAATTATCCGTTATCAGATCGGGGTTAGCTCCGAGTCCGGTGAGACTTACCGTAACCCAGCCTGATGTCGGAGGCGGCTCTATATACGCCCCCCCTCCTCCGCTGCTACCTCCACTATCGCCACCCCCACCGTTCAATATAGTAAAATCAGTGGTAATTGATTTATTCCTGTCCATAACCACGGTGGCTGGATTGGAATTCCCCTTCAAGTCTCCGCTCCAACCGGAGAACATCCATCCGGGAGAAGGGGTGGCCTTCAGCGTTATCACCGTTCCAGGTATGTATACAGGCTGATCAGGACTTTTTATGACGCTCCCCTGCCCGTTTTGGGAAATGTTAAGTGAATATGGATTTTGTATGAAAACAGCGGATACACTTTTATTACGGTCCATTTTCATAGTAGCAGGATTAGTATTACCAGTTAAATCCCCAACCCAGTTAGAGAAAACCCAACCCTGACCAGGCGAAGCAGTCAAGACTACGTCAGCCCCATTATTATATGCCTGGAGATTGGGACTCTTTATAATGTCACCCTGCCCGGTATGGCTTATAGTAAGAGAAAATGAGTTTTGAATGAAATTGGCCGTGACAATTTTATTTCCATTCACCGTGATGCTGATGGGGTTATCGTTCCCATTGATATCCATGCTCCAGGCTGAGAAAGCCCATCCGGCCGAGGGAACGGCAGTGAGATTGACCGTATCTCCATTATGATAAGGTCCGGCATTATCCCGTTCAACTCTCCCCTGCCCGGATAATTTGATAGTTAAACTGTATACAGTTTGTACGAATGTAGCCGTCACATTTTTGTTTCCGTCCATGATTATGGTCACCGGAGTAGAGTTCCCTGTCAGGCCTCCACTCCAACCCGAAAACACCCATCCGGGAGAAGATATGGGGGTGAGGGTTACTTCCGATCCCGCATTATAGCCGGGCTGTTCGAGACTTTTAGTCACGGTACCCGAGCCTGTGACATTCACCGTTAAGGTGTAAGCGGGGGATTCACCCTGTGGAATATTGAAACTCATTTCCTGTCCGTACGCTATGCCATCACCGGAAGCTCTGGCTCTATAGAAATAATCCATATCTGGACTCAGGGAGTTCAGATTGGCGCTGAAACTACCTGCTCGCCTGACGGAGCGAGAAGCGGTTTCATGAGCATAATTTCCTCCATCTGCCACATGGGAAACAATATCCCATTGGAATGAAACCTGAACTCTGTCAGCTGATCCTGTTGAATCCAGATACCCATTAAGTACAGCCGTAGTTGCACTGGTATTTGAAATTAAA
>DEUU01000074.1:1282-5030 GCA_002362735.1 Dehalococcoidia bacterium UBA3254 | reverse complement strand
CTGGCTATGAATTATCAGCTTACCGGTAACTTTATTTAATAAGAAAATATTTTGGAAACGGGGTCGTGATTTGGAAAAACTGAAAATATCAGTCCTTTTTTGGGAAGAACGCGGGCAGGAGAATGTAAAGCGCGATGAAGTTGTGGATCAGGTTACCGGGGCGTTGGCCGAAAGCGGTCATAAAATCTCTTTAATCGGAATCAACGATGATTTACGCGAGCTGCTGGATAAATTGGATGATAAGCGGCCTGACCTGATATTCAATCTATGTGAGAGGTTCGCTGATTGTGATGACTACGAAATGAACGTTACGGCGATCCTTGCGCTCCTGGGTCAGCCTTTTACCGGGACCGGTCCGGCCGGTATGGCCTTGAGAATGGACAAAGTGGTCACCAAGAAACTGCTTAAGTTTCATGACGTGCCTTATCCGAATTACGCCGTATTTGATAAAAATAACATCGAATTTGCGGGCAGGATGCATTTTCCCTTCTTCGTCAAACCTTTGCAGGGAGATGCTTCGCTAGGCATCGATGATTCATCTATGGTAACCGAGTATTCCAAGCTAATTGAACGTATCAGCTTCATCCAATCCCAGCTAAAACTGCCGGCTCTGGTGGAGGAATACGTTGAAGGACGTGAGTTTTACGTCAGTATTCTGGGTAACACGGATTTCGAAGTCTTGCCTATTATGGAAATGGATTTTTCTAACCTGCCGCCCGCATACCCCAGAATATATGGGCATGAAGCTAAATCGGAAATCAATAGCCCACAATACAAGGGCGTGAATGCTATTGTGGCAACAGATCTGCATCAGGATGTTAAAGCGCGGATTATCAACGCCGGACGCGAGGCGGCTGTTGCGCTAAAAGTTCAAGATTATGCCAGAGTAGATATTCGGTTAACGACCGATGGAGTGCCAAAAGTGGTTGAAGTTAATGCCAATCCCTATCTGGAACGAACCAGCGTCCTGGCACTCGCGGCATTACAGGCTGGCATGGGATACTCCACATTCATTAACCGCATCGCCGAGATCGCCTGGAAGCGTCTCGAGCCTACCCCATACCTAAAAGAATTGCAGAAAAACCGGGCTGAACGGGCCAGAGTCCGGAAGCAAATGCTCAAAACCGCAGAATCCTGTGAAAAACCTCCCGCAAGCACGCCGATGCCACCTTAAGCTGCAAGTTAAGGTTTTAGATTTTTAAATAATTGTCTCTTACAAGCGGGCGCGGCAATCAAAGCAAAGGACCTCACAGTTAGAGAGATTGTTATGTTCTTTGATTCCGTCAATCGGGCAGGCTTCCCAGCCTCCCCAACCTACCTTGCCCCGGCTTTCCCATATCAGGTTTTTGTTACACCTGCCTTCAGAGTGATGATGCGAGCTGCGCGTACACTCGCATTTCCCTTCCGTTAATTCCCAGGCGTCCTTGACTACATCCTCTGGAAAGTTCATGATGCACCTCCTGAGAGAAATAGTAAAGTTGCGTGAAGTAGTCCAATTATATCATTATCGCATGCGATGTCAAAATCTTCATGTTGATCGACATCTTCTTGTCTTTTGCATGCCTCCGAAAAAATCTAAATTGCCCATTTCATTGCCTGAGCTTTGACCACCGGATTCAATTATTTTTACTGACCTGGCAATAGCGTCCTCTAAAAATTGCACCTGAATTGTATTTTTGGGTAAGTTAAATGAAATAAAATGATATTGACAATAACGCTCTAAGGTGCGATAGTTCACATTAGAAATTATCCGATTACCCTGACGAGCTCAATTCATCGGTTCTCGAGGTCTTATGCGAACGAGGGGGAATCTTCGTCGAAAAAATTACCGTGTGGGAATATCGTCTGGGAGGAAGTGGGGTGGGGTTAAGTAAGGAAGCGTCGACCTACCACCTGTAATTGGCCACTTGGGTGATAGCGAGCTACTAGTGAAACCGACCTGGAAAAAGGTCGGTTTTTGGTTTTTCTGACAGGAGAAAAATAATGAAAAATCTGGTAGCAAGACCGCTGGCACTATTATGTTCGGCATTATTCATCCTCTTACTGCTTTTTCCGGGTATCCAGATAAGTGCCGCCAGTCCGCTCGATAGCACTACCTCTGTTGTTTTGGAAAATGCGGTTGGCTCGCCCTGGTCCGGAAGCAACCCATTAAGTCAGGCTTCGTCTCTTGCCGGGAAAATTGTTTTTACATCAGAAAGAGACGGAAATAAAGAAATCTATGCCATGAATGACGACGGGTCTGACCAGGTCCGTTTAACTAATAATTCTTTGATAGACCAGCAGCCTTCCTGGTCGCCGGACGGCACCCGGATAGCTTTTGTCTCGGAAAGGGACGGTCCGTATAACATTTACATTATGAATGCCGATGGGTCCAACCCAACCCGGTTGACTACCAGCAGCGGAGATTGGTTTCCAGTTTTTTCTCCTGATGGAACGAAGATCGCCTTCTACTCAGGAAGAGATAATAAAGGTGAAGTTTACGTCATGAATGTCGATGGGAGCAATCAAATCCGGTTGACGGATACTTCTTCAGTCAATTATATCCCGGCCTGGTCCCCCGACGGTACCAAAATAGTGTTTGCCTCAGATCGGGATGGTAGCGGAACAGAAATATATACCATAAATGCAGACGGAAGTAATCCAACCAGATTAACTAACAATGCCAAAAATGACAGTCAACCCGCCTGGTCGCCGGATGGCACCCGTATTGTTTTTATGTCAGACCGCGATGGCAATGAAGAAATCTATGTTATGAATGCCGATGGTACCCAGCAGAAACGGTTGACCAACAGTTCAGGGGATGATTTATATCCAAAATGGTCCCACGGCAACGACAGAATAGTTTTTTCTTCGTTTCGTGACAACAACTCTGAAATATATGAAATGAATGCCGATGGCTCCAACCAGACTCGCATCACTGAGAATTCTTCCTGGGATTCTAATCCATCCTGGACAAACGGCTTATTACCGCTTTCTATTACCACCGGTCCTGCTAGGGATATAAAATCTACTTCTGTGACACTCTCGGCAACATTGAATCAGACGGGCGGTGCTTCCAATGTCTCAGTTTCCTTTGATTTAGGATATTCGACGAATTATAATTTTTACACCTTGCCCTACACTTTTACATCACCTGGTACTCTTCGATTGAATCTTTCTGGACTGGTTCCTGAAATGACTTATCATTTCAGGGCTAAAGCGGTGGGGAACGAAACCGTTTATGGTCAGGATTTAACTTTTACGACCCTGAGTCCGGCAAAAGAAGGTAAAATTTTATTCTCCTCCAGCCGCGATGGCAATGACGAGATTTATGCCATGAACTCGGACGGCTATAACCGGACCCGATTGACCAATAATCCGGCTTCGGACCGTGAGCCATGTCTTTCCCCAGACGGTAAAACAATCGTCTTTCAATCTACCCGTGACAGATCAAATTTTCAAATTTATTGTATGGGCTTCGATGGGTCTAATGTCGTCCGTCTGACTAACAATATGGCTCAAGAGACTGGGCCGATGTGGTCTCCGGATGGTTCGAAGATTACCTTCACATCTGATCGTGACGGAAATAAGGAAATCTATATTATGAAAGCCGATGGATCTCAGCAGACCCGGCTCACCACCGATGCTGCTGGCGATTACTTTTCTTCCTGGTCTCCGGATGGTTCAAAAATTATTTTTACTTCCTCGCGGGATGGTAATGACGAAATTTACGTAATGAATGTTGATGGGACGGATCAGACCAGACTTA
>DEUU01000074.1:0-1042 GCA_002362735.1 Dehalococcoidia bacterium UBA3254 | reverse complement strand
ATGGGACGGATCAGACCAGACTTACTGATTCCACAATTTATGAAGAGTTTCCGGTCTTTTCACCGGATGGTTCCAAAATCGCCTATGTTTCTAACCCAGGCACGATGGGAGTTTCGGAAATATGGGTAATGAATGCTAATGGGACCAATTCGACCCAGTTAACTAATACCTCAAAAATGAATTTTCATCTTTCCTGGTCGCCCGATGGCTCCAAAATAACTTTTTGCGGTTCAGGTCTTCTTCCGGACGATCTAAAGGATATTTGGGTCATTGACGCAGACGGATCCCACCCGAATCTCTTAACCGGGAACTCCCAAAACAATCTTGATCCTTCCTGGTCGACTGGGAGCTGGATACCTCCTGAAGCTGGTAGCGCCGGTTACAGCAATTTGACGCCTATTTCATCACAGGTCACAGGTAACCTCTTCTCTTTTGGAAGCGCCACGTCTGTCAGGACGTCCTTCCAATGGGGAACCAGTTCTGGGAATTATACCGGTGAGACTTCTCCTCAAACGCTGATTATGGCTGCATCTGACCCATCTCTGAGGACTATGTTACTGGCTGTTTCAATTCAGGCTTATCAGAGTATCAGCGACATTCCAGCCAGCGCGGCGGTCATCGCCTGTAGTAGTTCGGCTTATTTCGATTATATCAGGACCGCTTTGCAGGCCTCCGGCATAAGTCAAATCGTACCTGTGGTAGTGCCTTCCACCGATGTGTTGGATGCCGTGCAAAAAGGAGTGGTGGATGCGGCAGTTGTTACCACGCACCCGTCTTCGACTCTGGCAAATTCAATCAATTCAGGCCAGATTAAATTATTACCCTGGAGCGGCGAAGCCGTCACGGCTGCAGTGCAGGCTTACCCTTTAGATATTAAATCTTCTACTTTGCCCGCCGCCACATATACAGGGCAGACCCAGGCTCTAAACGGTTTTGGTCTCATCGGCGGGCCTTTCAATGCCAGCATCACCGGTCTTAATCCTGATACTACCTATTATGTCCGAGCTAAAGCCGTGGGTAATGGCACCGGCTATAGCGCGGA